>JBKBWB010000101.1:0-7052 GCA_046289215.1 Asticcacaulis sp.
GGCGAGACGGCGGATCTGTTGCGGCGTCTGCGCGCCACCTATACCGAAGTGCGCCATGTGAAGCCCAAGGCCAGCCGGGCCGACAGCTCGGAGCTCTACATTATCGCCATGGGCTTCAAGGGCACGGTGAACGCGGCGGCGCCGCTGGGGGAGCCGCTGGCGTGACCTGGTTGCTGGTCGCGGTCGGAGGCGCGGCGGGCGCCATGGGACGCTATGGCCTTGGCCTTGTGATGGCACGGCTTTTGCCGGGTTCCGCGTTTCCCTGGGCGACTTTTGTGGCCAATGGCGTCGGCGGGCTTCTGATGGGTGTGCTGGCGGGCTGGCTGGTGAGCCTGGCACCGGGGGAGGGCACAGAGCGGCTGCGTCTGTTGCTGCTTGTTGGCCTGTTGGGCGGATTTACGACCTTTTCGGCCTATGCGCTGGATCTGGTGATGTTGATGGAGCGTCGTGCCTGGGGGCTGGTTTTAGCCTATGGCGCGAGCTCGGTGATTGTGTCGGTGGCTGGATGCCTGATGGGCCTGCTGCTGATGCGGAAATGGATCGGATGAAAGAGATCAAGACCCTCTATGTGACCGAAGGCGAAGATGGGGTCCGCCTCGACCGCTTTTTCAAGCGCCGCTGGCCACATGTGAACCATATCCAGCTGAATAAGCTGCTGCGCACGGGCCAGATCCGGGTCGACGGCGGGCGGGTCAAGGCGGATACACGTCTGGCGGCCGGATCTCAGGTGCGTGTGCCGCCTTTGCCAGATGCGCCCGACAAGGATGCCGTGACCGATAAGCCCGCTCTGTCGAACCGGGATATCGCCTATATCCGGTCGCTCGTCCTGTTCGAGGACGACGAAGTGATCGCGATCAACAAGCCTTCGGGACTTGCCGTTCAGGGGGGTACCAAGACCACCAAACATGTGGACCGGCTTTTGTCCGCCTGGGGCGAGGGGCTGGAGCGCCCGCGTCTGGTGCACCGGCTCGACCGGGATACCTCCGGGGTTCTGTTGCTCGGCAAGACGCCCTCGGCGGCGGCCAAACTGGCCGGAGCCTTTGCGAGGCGCAAGGCCCGCAAGACCTATTGGGCGCTGGTGGCGGGAAACCCCAAGCCTGAAGAAGGTCTGATCGACTTGCCGCTGGTGAAAAAAGGTATCAATGACCGCGAAATGGTCCGCCCGGCGGATCCCAAGGAATTCGGCGCGGAGCCAGCAGAAACTGAGTTTGTCACGGTCATGCGCGCGGGGGGCAAGGTGACGTGGATGGCCCTTCGTCCCCACACAGGCCGGACCCACCAGCTTCGCGCCCATATGCTGGCCATTGGCCACCCGATCCTTGGGGATCCGAAATATAATAACGACGTCTCGCGCGAGCTGGGGGCCGGGCTTGGTCTGCAACTGCATCACCGTCGCATCGAGTTGCCGCATCCAAGCCAAGGCACCCTGATCATCGAAGCGCCGCTCGATCCGATCATCAAGGCCGGGTTCAACCATTTCGGTTTTGAAGAGCAAGAAGCCGACCCGGAACCGTTTGTCCGTCGCAAGGGGGGCAAGCGGTAATGCTGCGTCTGGCGGTGTTTGATGTGGATGGCACCCTGGTTGACAGCCGCGCGACCATCCTTCAGGCGGCGGTAGAAGCGGCGGAAACCCTCGGCCTCACCCCGCCGGACTATGAGGCGGTGCGCCAGATCGTCGGCCTGTCGTTGCATGAGGCGATCCGCCAGATGGAGCCGGGTCTGACCGATGCCGAGCTGGCTGACTATGTCGCGGAATTCCAGAAGGCTTTTTCGCGCATGCATCAGGTGCCGGGCTTCAAGGAGCCCCTTTATGCCGGGGCCATGGAGATGGTTCATCGGCTCAAGGCCGAAGGCTGGCTTTTAGGGATCGCCACGGGCAACTCGCGCCGGGGCGTGCAGCGTTTGTTGGATAATCACGACTGGCATCGGGTGTTTGACACCGCCTGGTGCGCCGACGACGGCCCGGGCAAGCCCCACCCGCATATGCTCGAAGGGGCTATGCGCTCTGTCGGCGTCGATCCGGATGTCACCGTGATGATCGGTGATACCAGCCATGACATGAAAATGGCGGTTGCCGCAAAAACCCGCGCGCAGGGCGTGAGTTGGGGTTTTCATACGCCAGACGAGGTCTTGAGCGGCGGCGCTCACCATCTGGCCGGGGATTTCGACACCCTGATGACCGCGCTCGACGACTGGGCGGCGGGGTTGAGGCTTCGCTAAGGCTCCATCCGCTTGTTTCATTCGCAAAGACCCTTTATCTTTCTCCAATGAACGCCAAAGATGCAGAGCAGGCCGTCCAGCGGCCCAAGCGGTTCTGGACCGCTGTTTCGTTTGAAGCCCTTCCCGATGCCGGGTTTGAAATCCACCTCGACGGCAAGGCGGTGAAGACGCCGGGTGGCCATCGCCTCACCGTGCCGACCGAGGCGCTGGCTGAACTGATCGCGGGCGAGTGGGAAGCCGTCGAAGAGACGGTGGATTATGCCGAGATGCTGATGACGCGTCTGGCGGCTTCGGTCCAGGATCACCTGTCGGCCAACTGCGCGGCGGTGGTCGCCGAGCTCGTGCGCTATGCCGGTTCCGACGCCCTGTGCTATTTCTCCGATGCGCCCAAGGCCTTGTTTGAAAAAGAGGTCGAGGTTTGGGTGCCGATCCTGGAATGGGCCGAAGGGACCCTTGGCTTTGAGTTTACCCGCACCACCGGCGTGATCCACACGCCCCAGCCGCCGCAGACCCTCAAGAAGGTCGAGGCTTGGCTCGAAAGCCTCAGCGATTACGAGCTGGCTGGCATGGCCCAGTTGACCCCGCTTCTGGGATCGGTGATCCTGGCGCTGGCGGTGTTCAAGGGCCAACTTAGCGGGGATGGGGCCTTTGAGGTCTCGCGCATCGGTGAAACCTTCCAGACCGGGATCTGGGGTGAGGACGAAGAGGCCAAGGCCAGAGCCGAAGCCCTGGCCTATGATGCCAATCTGCTGGAAACCTGGTTCGCCGCCCTTGACCCTTCGGTCGTGCACGTCTGATCCGGTTACTGCGCTCTATAGCGTCAGACCCTCTACGGCGGGGGCCGCGTTGCTGTCCGGGAACACCTGGGCCAGGGCGCGGGCCTCAAGGCCAAGGTGATCACGCAGTGCGCCCTTGAACAGGCTGCGCACATCAAGGCTCGGACGAAGGTCGCGGTTCTCGAACAATTGCCCGAGGCCCGGCCAGTCTCCGATCAGGCCGCCCGACTTGACCGCGCCCCCGGCAATAAAGGCGCATGAGGCGGTGCCGTGGTCGGTACCGCGCGTGCCATTGACCCGCACAGTCCGGCCAAATTCAGTCGCTGCCACAATCAGGGTCTTGGACCAAGTCGGCCCAAAGCCGTCTTGCAGACCTGTCAGAACATCATTGAGCGCTTTCAGGCGGTTGGGCAGCACGCCGGGTTGGTTGGCGTGGGTGTCAAATCCGTCGAGCGACAGGGCCGCGATATCAGGGCCGCCGTCCTTGACCATCAAGGTGGCGCACAGACGCCCTAAATCCGATGGCTGATTGCGTCGGGCCGGAGTCTCGCCCTCCAATGCAGTATCGTAGAAGCTGTCAGCAGCGACGGCCTGGCTGAACAGCCCAGACAACTTGGTGTCATAGGCATAGACATCCATCAACAAGCTGATCAGGCGCTCGCTGGCCTCGGCATTGCCCGCAACATTATAGGACCCGACCGGGGCGGGGCCGCGCAAGATGGTGTTCATCTGGGCACCGACATTGAGCGCCGTGCGGTCAGGCTGACCAAGCACGGCCGCCAGTCGGTTCATCCAGCCGTCCGACTGGCCATAGAGCCGGGGACCGCCGGTTTCCAGAAGGTCTTGGGCATCAAAGTGGCTGCGGATCGCTTCAGGCAGGGCCACAGCGGGGGCAAACCGCGCCTGACCGACAAGGGCTAGGCTGTGCAGTTTACCAAGCTCAGGATGCAGGCCAAAAATGGTATCCAGTTTAAGAGACCCGTTGTCCTGACCGGGCGCAGGAACGGCAATATCGCCCCGGAGTGCGGCATACTGGCTATCGCCATAGGGGACCAGCATGGACAGGCCATCAAGGCCACCTCGCAGCACAATCACCACCAGTTTACGCCCTTGAGTGGCCGCACGGGTCGCGGCCGGGAACAGGGTCAGGCCAAGGCCTGCAAGGCCACTGCCCAAAAGGGTACGGCGTGACAAGGCGTGAGGATCAGACATCAGGAGGCTCATCGGTAAAGGCCCTCCGGGCTCATCAGAAGAACGGCAAAGGCTTCGGTTCGGCTTTGAGCGCGGCTTAGAGCCTGGCGCAAAGTCGCGGGGATATGGTCCGCACCCAAGATCGTGTCCGCCCACTCTGTCGGCTTCTGGGCCGGGGCCGGGGCCAGGGCCGGGGCGACCTGTTGGGCCCAGATCAGCCGCGTCATCAGGGCGGACGGGGTGGCCCAGCTTGCTTCGTCACTCGGCCAGCCTTCGGGCGAAGGCGGGGTGAAGGGGCGCTGGCCCAGGGTGTTGAGCATAGGCGCGATCTGGCGCACGGCAGTCGGCTCGCGTCCCGCTGCCCGATAAGCAAACACCAGATGCTCATAGGGCGAGCGGATCTTGCGTGCTGACGGGTCAGCCATTTCCGGGGCCGTCAGTAAGGCCTCGGCCAGTATCTTGAGATCGCCGCCGGTTTGACGGAAGCGGTTCTCAAGGCGGGTGATCAGGCTCGCGGGCGGCGTATCACTATGGAAATAAGTCGCAAGGCCCCGCGCCACATGTCGTGCCGTCGCGGGGTGAGCGGCCAGATCCCTCAGGATCTCCAAGGCCTGATCACCGCCCGTATCTGGGTAGCGTTTGGTCAGGACGGTTCGTGTGCCCGGTTCGTGCAAGGCAGCAACAAAGTTGTAGGCCCGCGTTTGGCGATTGAGGCTGTGACCTGTCAGGGCCCGGGCAAATTCCGTCACATCAGCCTGAGTATAACCGCCGTCCGAGCCCAGTGTGTGTAGTTCGAGGATTTCCCGCGCGAGGTTTTCATTAAGGCCCGCCTCTCGCCGCTGGCCCGCGCGGCTGTTGGGGCCGACTGACTGGGCCTGATCAAGGTAAAGCAACATGGCCGGATGCAGGCTGGCGGCCATCAGCAGGCGGGTAAAATCGCCGAACACATTCGGGCGGATGGCTTCGGTCTCATAGCTGGCCACTAGAACCGCCGTCTGGAGCTTGGTGGCGGAAACGGTAAACCAGTTGCACCAGAACAGGGCCCAGGCCTCGGCAAACCCGGCCTCGGTGCGGCAGGCAAGACGGGTGCGGGCGAGGAAGTCTTCGGCCACCGCTTGCCTCAGGCCCATGACCTGTGCGGCGGGATCTTCCATCCGGGCTTTGCGTCGCTCTTCCTGATAGGCTTGAAGTGCGGCAAAGCGGGATTCTGTACTGGGGGCGCCGGCCCAGATCAGGGTCTCAGGCCGGGACGCTTGCGCCAACCAGGCCTCGGGGGTGGGGGGCAGGGTCTGATCCAGACGGACGCCTAGCCCCAGTCTTCGGGCGATCCGGTGTGAGTCCCAACGCGTCATCGATGCTTCTCCCTCGACGTCTCTATGCATCTACGGCTGCCCGGCATTAGTCCGTCGCGCGGAGATAAACCGACGTCAGCTTGCTTGCCTTCCCTTGCGACGCTGTCTATCGAAGGAAAAAAAGACAACATCCCGGAGGACAGGGCCATGCAGCACATTCTCGAAGAGCTGGAACTTCGTCGCCAACGCGCCCGCGAGGGCGGCGGCCAGAAGCGGATCGACGCCCAGCACGCCAAGGGAAAGCTGACCGCGCGCGAGCGGATTACGGTCCTGCTCGATGAGGGCTCGTTCGAAGAGTTCGACATGTTCGTCGAGCACCGCTGCACCGACTTTGGTATGGCGGACAACCGGATCCCCGGCGATGGGGTGGTCACCGGCCACGGCACCATCAATGGCCGTCTGGTCTATGTGTTCTCTAAGGATTTTACGGTGTTTGGCGGCTCCCTGTCCGGAGCGCATGCGGCCAAGATCGTCAAGCTGCAGAAAATGGCGCTGCAAAATGGTGCGCCGATCATCGGCCTGTTCGATGCGGGCGGGGCACGCATTCAGGAAGGCGTCGAGAGCCTGGCGGGCTATGCCGATATCTTCCTGCAAAACGTGATGGCCTCGGGCGTTGTGCCCCAGATCAGCGTGATTATGGGGCCGTGTGCGGGGGGCGATGTCTATTCCCCGGCCATGACCGACTTCATCTTCATGGTGAAGGATACCAGCTACATGTATGTCACCGGCCCCGAAGTGGTGCGCACGGTGACCAACGAGGTCGTCAGCCATGAAGATCTGGGCGGGGCGCGGGTGCATGCGGCCAAGTCCGGCGTTGCGGACGGAGCCTTCGAGAATGACCTTGAGGCCCTGTGTGAAGTCCGCCGTCTGGTGGATTTCCTGCCCTTGTCGAACCGCGACACCGCGCCGGTGCGCGAAAGCTTTGACGATCCGGTGCGCGATGATGCCTCGCTCGACACACTGGTTCCGGCCAATCCGAACAAGCCCTATGACATGAAGGAGCTGATCCTCAAGATTGTCGATGAGGCCGACTTCTTTGAGATCTCCGAACAGTATGCCCGCAATATCCTGACCGGCTTTGCCCGTATGGATGGCCAGACCATCGGCATCGTCGCCAACCAGCCGCAGGTGCTGGCCGGGGTGCTGGATATGGACTCCTCGCGCAAGGCCGCGCGGTTTGTGCGTTTTTGTGATGCCTTCAACATTCCACTGCTGACCCTGGTCGATGTGCCGGGCTTCATGCCGGGCACGAAGCAAGAGTATGGCGGGCTGATCAAACACGGGGCCAAGCTCCTGTTTGCCTATGCCGAGGCCACAGTGCCCAAGATCACGGTCATCACCCGCAAGGCCTATGGCGGGGCCTATGACGTGATGAGCTCCAAGCACCTGCGTGGGGATGTCAACTATGCCTGGCCGACGGCGGAAATCGCCGTGATGGGGGCCAAGGGCGCGGTCGAGATCATCTTCCGGGCCGAAGCCAAGGATCCGGCGGTGCTGGCCGAGCGCGAGGCCG
>JBKBWB010000102.1:0-7018 GCA_046289215.1 Asticcacaulis sp.
TCCGGCGGCGTGGCACTCGGGCCTGTCCCCGGCGCGGCGACGGGCGGTTTGGGAGGGGGTGGCAAGCGGACAGGTTCGGATTGTAATCGGTGCCCGGTCGGCCCTGTTCCTGCCCTTTAACCGACTAAGACTGATCGTGGTCGATGAAGAGCACGATGGCTCCTACAAACAGGAAGAGGGCTTGCGCTATCAGGCGCGGGATCTGGCCGTGGTCCGGGCGCGCTTGAGCGGCGCGAGCCTTATTCTGGCCTCGGCCACGCCGTCGCTGGAAAGCCTGTGGAACGCGGAACAGGGCCGTTATGCTTGGGTCCGTTTGACCCAACGCCATGGCGTGGCGCGCTTACCGGATATTCAGCTGATCGATTTGCGCCAGGATCCCCCAGAGCGGGGGCGCTGGTTGTCGCCGCCTCTGGTGCGGGCCTTGGGCGAGACCTGGAGCCGGGGGGAGCAGAGCCTTCTTTTCCTCAATCGGCGGGGCTATGCGCCGCTTGTTCTCTGTACCGCTTGTGGCGAGCGGATGACCGCGCCGGATACGGATTCGTGGCTGGTCGAGCATCGTTATACAGGACAACTGGTCTGCCACCTGACGGGCTTTTCTATGCCCAAGCCCGAACGGTGCCCCCATTGCGGAGCTAAAGACAGTCTCACCAGTATCGGACCGGGTGTTGAGCGCGTTGAAGAAGAGGTGCGCGAACGTTTCCCAGATGCGCGGGTCGCGGTGTTCAGCTCCGATACCGTGCCCGATGCCGACAGCGCCCGGGATCTGGTCGGGCGGATGGAGGCGGGCGAGATCGATATGCTGATCGCCACGCAAGCGGCCGCCAAGGGGCATAACTTTCCGCGCCTGACTCTGGTCGGGGTGGTGGATGCGGATCTGGGTTTGCGAGGCGGTGACCTTCGGGCTGGGGAGCGGACCTATCAGCTTCTGGCACAGGCAACCGGGCGGGCGGGGCGGGCGGACCGGCCTGGCCGGGCGGTGCTCCAGACCTATGCCCCGGACCATGCGGTGATGCAGGCGCTCAAGGCCCAGGACCGTGAGGCGTTTCTGGCGCTGGAGCTGCAAGGCCGCGACTTAATGAAAATGCCGCCGTTCGGACGGTTGGGGGCGCTGATTCTGGCATCGGAAAACGCCGAGGCTCTGGATCTCGCCTGTCGGGATCTGGCCTCGCAAGTGCCCAATGCCGAAGGGATCGATGTGTTCGGCCCGGCCGATGCACCTCTCAGTCTGATTCGCGGTCAGAGGCGGAAGCGATTTCTGGTAAGGGCCGACCGCGAGCGTGATCTTCAGGCCTATTTGCGGGTCTGGCTAGGCCGTGTTCGCTTAAGCAGCGCGGTGCGCCTGACGGTGGATGTGGACCCCTACAGTTTCCTTTGACCGTCTCAAGCCCGGATGGAGACCATTTGTCCGGCTTCGGCTCTGTCCATCATCTTGATTTGCAAGGACACATCCGCCAGTTCGCCTTGCACCGCTTCCATGAATTGTCCGAGGCCCTCATCGAGGTCCTTCATCTCCTTGGTGAACTCTTCAAAGGCTTTGTCGCGGGCCTTGTCCTTGGCCATGATTTCGGCTTGGACTTTTGCTTTAAAGAACAGATCTTTGATCTTGTTGGCGAGGCCCTTGACCATCTTGCCGAACTCTTCGTCGCCCTTGAGCTCCCCTTCGCGCTTTTCCAGTATCTCGCGCGGACTCAGGGCCTTTTGAGCGGGCGATGTGTTGTTCATCGATGCGGCTTCGGATTGGGTCACGTCAGCAGCACCGAGCTCTGGTTTTGTCTCAGTCGCCTCTGTTGATCCGGTTTCAGCCGCCGCGTGATTGGCTTCAGGGTCAATCGGCTTTTTATCTTTCGTCTCGGCACTCTGGTTCGTCGAGGATGAGGGCGCGGGGGCTGCACCTGCACCGCTGCCGGTGCCACCCGCATCTTTGTACTCTTTGAGCGCCGCTTTTAGTTCCTTGGTCAGTTCCTTGAGCGCCTTGGCCATTTCCTTGGGGTTATGGGCAAAGGCCTTTTCGAGGATTTTGAGCCGCTCCCTCACGGCCTCAAGCCGGGCCTTGGCGCGGGCTTTGGCCGCTTCGCGCGCCTCATCGGGCATTTTCTTCATCCGATCGAGGGCTTCGAGAGTCTGTTTCAAGGTTTCGAGCGTCTTCTCGGCCTTGCGCGTTTTTGACTCCGCCTCTGGCCCGCTATTGCGGATCGTGTCTTGGGCCGAAGGCAGAGCTTTGACCTGGGTCTGAGACGCTGTTGCGCGGCCATAGGTGCCAAGTCCGCTCGAAGGGGCGGCAAAGCGGGCAAAAAGGTTTGGGCTCAACGCGATCATGGTCGCAGTCTGCCACAAAGCCCTTAACCGTCGCTTTAATCACAGAAAAACCCCCGCCGGTGACCGACGGGGGTGTGTTCCGTTTTGCTTCGCGTTGATCTTAGTGCGCTTTTTTCTTGGCCATGCCCCGGGCGACCATATTGAGGATCTCGACGAAAGCCGAGAAGGCCATGGCCGCATAGATATAGCCTTTGTCGACATGGGCGCCGAAGCCCTCGGCGATCAGCACCATTCCGATCATCAGCAGGAACCCAAGGGCCAGCATGACGATGGTCGGATTGCGCCGGATAAACTCGGCGATGGGATCGGCGGCCAGAAGCATGATGGCGACGGTAATCACCACAGCGGCGATCATGATCGGCAAATGGTCGGTCATACCCACCGCGGTCAGGATGCTGTCGATGGAGAAGACAATATCCAGCAGAAGGATCTGGACGATAGCCGCCGCAAAGCCAACCGGCGCCTTAACGCCCTTCTCGCCTTCCCCCTCATGCGGCGTCAGGGTGTGGTGGATTTCTTGCGTGGCTTTCCACACCAGGAACAGGCCCCCAGTGATCAGAATCAGGTCCCGCCAGGAGAAGCCATGGCCGAGCACCGTAATCACGGGCGCCTTGAGTGCCACAATAAAGGCCAGGGTCGATAACAACGCTAAGCGCATGATCAGCGCCGCGCCGATGCCGATTTTACGAGCCTTGCTGCGCTGATGTTCAGGCAGCTTATTCGTCAGAATCGAGATGAAAATCAGGTTGTCGATGCCCAGAACGACTTCCATGACCACAAGCGTGATCAGAGCCGCCCATGCGGCGGGGTCGGTAAGCAGTTGTGAAATCTGGTCCATAAGGATGAGCCCCTCTGTGTTGGAGGGCAACATAGTCGCCTTGATCGGGGATGCAAATGATCCGGCAATCGAAAATGACCTCAAGAGACTTGGTTGCGACTGCGAAAGTCGCATGCTAAGGAGCGCGCGGCTGTTGCGGCGAACGGTCCCATGCGGGCCTGTTCCAGCGCGTGCGACTTCAAGCACATCAAGCCTTTGACCTCCGGGGCCACGGTTCTGGTGGCCTTCGCAAAACCCATCGGGCGGACATTAAGTGGCTGACGATTTCAAAGAGACTGAGGTAGGTGGACGTTACGCAAAGGCGTTGTTCGAGCTGTCGCTTGAGCAGGGGTGCCTGGATGCGGTCCGCGGAGACCTGGCAAGCCTGAAAGAGTATCTTTCCGAAAGTGCGGACCTGCGCCGCGCTCTGACCTCTCCGGCCTTTGGTGCGGACGAAAAGTACGGTGTGCTGAAAGCCCTCGGCGAGAAGGCCGGCTTCAATGCCCTGACCCTCAAGGCCTTTGGGGTGCTGTCGGAAAACCGTCGCGCGGCGGATCTTGCCGCTGTCATTACGGGTTTCGAGCGGCTTTATGACCGCCACCGTGATGTCGTTGGGGCCGATGTCGTCTCGGCCGTCAAGCTGTCGCAAAAGCAGCTGGATGAGGTCTCGGCCGCTTTGCGCCAAGCTATCGGCCGCGATGCAGAAATCTCTACGACTGTTGATCCTTCGATCCTTGGCGGTCTGAAGGTCAAGGTCGGGTCGCGTCTGTTTGATGCGTCCCTCAAAACTCAACTCGATTCCCTTAAATTCGCCCTGAAGAGAGCGTGATCATGGACATTCGCGCCGCCGAGATCTCGGCAATCCTGAAACAACAAATCGCCGGTTTTGGTGCTGACGCCGATGTCTCTGACGTCGGTAAGGTTCTGTCGGTCGGGGATGGTATCGCCCGCGTTCACGGTCTGGATAAGGTCCAGGCCGGTGAAATGGTGTCCTTCCCGAAGGCCGGGGTGAAGGGCATGGCCCTGAACCTTGAGCGTGACAACGTCGGTATCGTGATCTTCGGTGAAGACCGCGAAATCAGCGAAGGCGACGAAGTGCGCCGTCTCGGTGAAATCGTGGACGTGCCGGTTGGTCGTGGCCTTCTGGGCCGCGTGGTCAACCCGCTGGGTGAGCCGATCGACGGCAAGGGCCCGATTGAAAACATTGCGGAGCGTCGCCGCGTCGACGTGAAGGCCCCGGGCATCATCCCGCGTAAGTCGGTGCATGAGCCGGTGCAAACCGGGATCAAGGCAATCGACACCCTGATCCCCGTCGGTCGTGGCCAGCGCGAGCTGATCATCGGTGACCGTCAGACCGGTAAGACCGCTGTCGCCATCGACGCCATTCTGAATCAAAAGGCGATCAACGCCGGCGATGACGAAAAGGCCAAGCTGTACTGCATCTACGTCGCCATCGGCCAGAAGCGCTCGACCATCGCCCAGATCGTCAAGACGCTCGAAGAAAACGGTGCGCTCGACTACACCATCATCGTTTCGGCGACCGCGTCCGAGCCGGCCCCGCTGCAATTCCTGGCCCCGTTTGCCGGTTGCGCCATGGGTGAGTGGTTCCGCGACAACGGCATGCACGGCCTGATCATCTATGATGACCTGTCCAAGCAAGCTGTGGCCTATCGCCAGATGTCGCTGCTGCTGCGTCGTCCGCCGGGCCGTGAAGCCTATCCGGGGGACGTGTTCTATCTGCACTCACGTCTGCTCGAGCGCGCGGCCAAGCTGAACGAAGACAATGGTTCGGGTTCGCTGACCGCACTGCCGATCATCGAGACCCAGGCCAACGACGTGTCGGCCTATATCCCGACCAACGTGATCTCGATCACCGACGGTCAGATCTTCCTCGAAACCGACCTGTTCTATCAAGGTATCCGTCCGGCCGTGAACGTCGGTCTGTCGGTGTCGCGCGTGGGCTCCTCGGCCCAGATCAAGGCGATGAAGCAAGTGGCCGGCGCGATCAAGGGGGACCTCGCCCAGTATCGCGAAATGGCCGCCTTCGCTAAGTTCGGTTCGGACCTCGATGCCGCGACCCAGCGTTTGCTGGCCCGGGGTGCGCGTCTGACCGAGCTGCTGAAGCAGCCGCAATATTCGCCGCTGAAGGTCGAAGAGCAGGTCTGCGTGATCTATGCGGGGACCCGTGGGTATCTCGACAAGGTGGCCACCAACGACGTGGGTCGTTTTGAACGCGAATTCCTGGCTCGCCTGCACAGCAAGCATGCTGACCTGCTTGAAGGGATCCGTACCCAGAAGGCTCTGTCGGCTGACCTCGAAGAGAAACTGAAGGCCGCGCTTGCGGACTTTGGTTCGAACTTCGCCTAAGACCCGCCGTGACCGGGGCCGCTTGCGGCTCCGGTTAACTTCCCTGACCCGCCACAGTAGTGGCTTCACAGACAGCGATAAGGCGACATGGCTAGTCTTAAGGACATGCGCAATCAGATCGGAAGCGTGAAAGCCACGCAGAAGATCACCAAAGCGATGCAAATGGTGGCGGCGGCCAAGCTGCGCCGCGCCCAGGATGCTGCAGAAAACGCCCGGCCCTATGCGAGCCGTATGGCGGCCGTCATTGCCAATCTGGCTAATGGGGTATCCGGTTCGGATGCGCCGCGCCTGCTCGCGGGCACGGGTTCTGACCAGAGCCATCTGATTGTCGTGGCAACGGCAGACCGCGGTCTCTGCGGTGGTTTTAACACCCAGATCGTGCGTCAGGCCCGTGAGCATATCAACAAGCTGATCGCCGCCGGTAAGACCGTGCGTTTGATCTGCGTCGGTCGTAAAGGCCGCGATGTGTTGCGTCGTCAGTTCGGTGACCGTTTCGTCGAAACCTTCGATATGTCGGCCTACAAGACTCTGACCCTCGAAGCCGCCCGTCCGGTGGCCGAGGCGATCCTGACCGAATTTGAGGAAGGCCGCGCCGATGTCGTGACCCTGTTCTACAGCCGCTTTAAATCGGTGATCAGCCAGGTCCCGACCCAGAAGCAGCTGATCCCGGCCCAGATCGAGGAGTCCGCTTCGGGCGACACCGGCGGGGCTGTGTACAGCTACGAGCCGGACGAGCAGGAAATCCTTGAAACCCTGCTGCCGCGCAATCTGTCGGTTCAGATCCTGTCGAGCCTTCTGGAAAACAATGCTGGTTTCTATGCCGCCCAGATGAGCGCGATGGATAACGCCACGCGCAACGCAGGCGACATGATCAATAGCCTCACCCTCAAGTACAACCGTTCACGCCAAGCCATGATCACGAAAGAGCTTATCGAGATCATCTCCGGCGCCGAAGCCATCTAGCAAAGGGATCGACCCATGACGGTCCAATCGACCATCACCGCCCAAAAGGGCCGCGTTCTTCAAGTTATCGGCGCCGTTGTTGACGTCGAGTTCGATGGCCATCTGCCGGCCATCCTGAACGCGCTTGAAACCACCAACACCGCCTCGGGCGCGCGTCTGGTGCTCGAAGTTGCTCAGCACCTGGGTGAAGGCGCCGTGCGCACCATCGCCATGGACGCGACCGAAGGTCTGGTCCGCGGTCAGGAAGTGGCCGACACCGGCGCGCCGATCACGGTGCCGGTCGGTCCGGCCACGCTCGGCCGCATCATGAACGTGATCGGTGAGCCGATCGACGAAGCCGGGGCCATTGAAACCCCGCACTTCGCACAGATCCACGCCGAAGCCCCGGCGTTCAAGGACCAGGCCACCTCGGCGGAAATCCTCGTCACCGGCATCAAGGTCATCGACCTGCTCTGCCCCTACGCCAAGGGCGGTAAGATCGGCCTGTTCGGCGGCGCCGGCGTCGGCAAGACCGTGACCATTCAGGAACTGATCAACAACATCGCCAAGGCTTAC
>JBKBWB010000103.1:0-7015 GCA_046289215.1 Asticcacaulis sp.
CGCGTTGCCCCGACGGCCCTGTATGAACTGGGCGCGGAAGTGATTGCCCTCGGGGACGACCCGACCGGGACCAATATCAACGAAGAATGCGGCTCGACCCACCCCCATGCCATGGCCGAGGCGGTGCGCAAATACCGCGCCGATATCGGTATTGCCCTCGACGGCGATGCCGACCGCCTGGTGATCTGTGACGAAAAGGGCAATATCATTGACGGCGACCAGATCATGGCCCTGATCGGGGGATCCTTTGCCGACACGGGTCGCCTGACCGGCGGCGGGGTCGTGGCCACGGTCATGTCCAACCTGGACCAAGGTCGGGGATCGCTATGTCATGGAGCGGATGTTGTCGGGCGGCTTTAACGTCGGCGGCGAGCAGTCCGGTCACGTCATCCTGACCGACTATTCCACCACCGGCGATGGGCTGATGGCGGCACTGCAGGTGCTGGCCGTGATGGTCGAGGCCGACCGTCCGCTCAGTCAGATCGGCCGTCAGTTCGACCCCGTGCCGCAGCTGCTGAAAAATGTGCGCTTCAAGGGCGGCAAGCCGCTGGAAAGCACCAAGGTCAAGCAGGCTATTGCCGATGCCGAAGACAAGCTCAATGGCTCAGGTCGGATCGTGGTGCGCCCGTCGGGGACCGAGCCGCTGATCCGGGTGATGGCCGAGGGCGATGATGCGGATCTGGTGGCCCGCGTGGTCGACCAGATTGCCGAGGCGGTGCTGGCGGCTTAAGCCGCCTATTCCGAAAACTCGGCACGGGCCGGAATCCGGCCAAAGGCGATCTTGGCCCCGACAAAGCTATGGATCTTGGGTCGGGGCCCCAGGGTCACCACATCCTTGCCGAAGCGCTGGTTGAGCGCATCCATGGCCGCGAACAGCCGAAGGTGACGTGCGGCCGTGTCGGCATCTGGCTCGGGCGGATCGGCCGCAGGGCGGGTGAACAGGTCCGGCGCCGCCGGAGTCGCCGCCTCCAGGCCAAGACAGGTGACATTGACCTTTTTCAGGTGCGTCACCCCCGGCCGCTGGGCCTGCCACTGCGCCCACAGTCCATCGCACGCCCGCAGCAGGGCAAAGGTGTCCTGGGTCGGGGTAAAGCGCGCCTCCAGTGTATCGCGCGGCCCGCCGTCGATCCGCATCGACAGCACCAGCCCCCGGCAGCGATAGCCCATCCGGCGCAGGCGACTACCGCACTTGATCGTCAGACGCCGGACCACCTTGCGCGCCTCTTCCCGGGGACGCAGTTCCGGGGCCAGCACATGGCCGTGGCTGATGGTCTGGGGCGGGCGGGTTTCCAGCGGTGGCAAGTCCCGTCCATGCAGGTCGTACCAGAACCGTTCGCCATTGATACTGCGCCAGAGCTGGCGCAAGCGAGCGGGGCTGAGGGCCCACAGATCCGCCACCGTGGCCACCCTGGCGCGCGCCAACCGCACCGCCATGGCCGAGCCGATCCCCGGAAAATCGGACAGCGGCAAGTGAAGGATTGGCCCCGGCATGGCCCCGGGATCCAACAGCGTCAGGCCCGATGGCTTGTGCATATCCGCCGCCAGCTTGGCCAGCATACGGGTCGCAGCGATCCCCACCGAGGCGGTCAGGGCAGGCCCCACAGACACCAGAATTTCCTGCTGGATCCGTCGCCCGATCAGGGTGGCCATTTCCGGGAGCTGGTGGTGGCTGGTAAGCGCACAGGCGAATTCATCGATCGAGCAAACGTCCGTCACCGGAATATGACGCTCGACCGCCTCTCGCACCTGATGGTGGACGGCGACATAGCGGTCGGGACGGGCCTCGACCACGATCAGGTCCGGACACATCTGGCGGGCGTCCTTGACGCGGGTGCCAGTCTTGATGCCCCGCGCCTTGGCCGCATAGCTGGCCGCGATGGCGCAGCTATATTCGGAGGTTACCGGCGTGACGATCAAGGGGCGCCCGCGCCAGTCGGGTCGGTCGTGCTGCTCGACGCTGGCGAAATAGCTGTTCATGTCGACATAGAGCCAGGCCAGCACCGCCCGCCCTTCGACCTGGCGCGCCCAAAGGTCGGCCATCTTGTCCGCGCTGTCTGCACGATCGGTCCACTTCATGGACCAGAACATAACATGAACAGGCGCGGCAAAAAAGAGGGCCGGACAGCAAAAAACCCCGCCTCAGAGAGACGGGGTTTTCAAACTCAGACCTTCAGGCCGGATCAGGCAGCAAAAGCCGCGCGAACCTTGTCGGCGATGGCCTTGAAGCCGGCTTCGTCGTGCATGGCGACATCCGACAGCACCTTACGGTCCATGTCGATCCCGGCCAGGGTCAGGCCGTGGATGAACTGGCTATAGGTGAAGCCTTCCAGACGGGCAGCCGCGTTGATGCGCTGGATCCACAGAGCGCGGAAGGCGCGCTTTTTATTGCGGCGGTCGCGGTAAGCGTATTGACCGGCCTTGTCCACAGCCGCCTTGGCGGTGCGGATGGTGTTCTTACGGCGGCCATAGAAACCTTTGGCCTGATCCAGAACTTTTTTATGCTTGGCGTGCGAGGTTACGCCACGTTTTACACGAGCCATGGTGTCACCTGTTCCTTACGCGTACGGCATGTAGGATTTGATCTTGATCGTATCGGCGTCCGACATTACCTGCGTACCGCGGTTCTGACGGATGTACTTGCCGTTGTGCGAGATCAAACGGTGACGCTTGCCGGCCACGCCGGCCTTGACCTTACCCGAGGCCGTAAACCGGAAACGCTTTTTCGCGCCCGACTTTGTCTTCAGTTTCGGCATTTTGTTTCAGGGCTTCGCCCTGTCCTCTGAACAGAAGTAATGTCCGCCAAGGCATGCCTTGCGCCCGGCGAACGAGGGAAAGACGGGGTGTCTATAGCAAAACCCCGCACGGAGCAAGCGCGATCCTGAGCCTTAACCCACAATCCTCACAACCCGCGTCACTGCGGCGGATTATGTTTTTCGACGAAGCTGACCACGGCCTCAACCGCCTGAATACGCGTCTCTTCCCGGCTCAGCCAGTGATCTTCACCGGCCAGTTCCAGATACTCAACGGACTTACCGGCCCGCTTGAGCGCATCGCGCATCATAATGCTTTGATGGAACGAGACGACCGTGTCTTCCTTTCCGTGGATAAGCAGCACCGGCACCGTGACCCGATCCGCCAAACGTGCCGGCGATCGCGCCTCCCAAAGTGCCGGATCCCCAAGAAACTTCGTCCAGTACCGTGTCACGGGATCCCGATACCCTTGGTTCTGACGTTCTTTTTCCATCATGACCTGAAGATCTGAAATCCCCGCGATCGACGAAGCACAGCGATAGACCCCCGGATCCAGTGTTACCCCGGCCAGGGCCGCATAGCCGCCATAAGACGCCCCGACGATACAGACCCGCTTGGGATCGATCAGACCTTGCTTCGCCAGATGGCGCACCCCATCACTGAGGTCCGTCTGCATCTTTGCGCCCCATTCGCCGTAGCCTTTGCTGATGAAGTCTAAGCCATAGCCATCCGAACCGCGGAAGTTCGGCTGGAGCACGACATAGCCCCGGCTGGCTAAACTTTGGGCCATGTAATCATAACCAGGCCCATCATAGCTTTGAGGGCCACCATGAGGCAGGACAATCAACGGGAAATTCTTGACGTCCCGGCCCTTCAACACGACCGGTGGCGGGGTCGTTAAAACAGCCTCGATTTCCAGCCCATCAGCCGCCGCGTAACGGATCATCGACTGCGGCCCCATATGATCAGGCGTAACCTGCGGACGTTCTTCAGAAAGCATGCTCAGGGCCCGCGTTTTCCGGTCCAGAAGCATATAACTCCCTGAGTTATCACCGCCATCCACGCTGATTAAGATCTTTTCAAATCCTGCACTGGCTTCGCGGAACGCCAACCGTTGTCCAGACAGCGCTTTTTTCATCCCGCGCCAGAGGGCCGAAAGGCTTGGATCAAAGAAGTTGTAGCTGGAATGACCAGGGCCCTCATAGAGGGCATAGCCGGCTAAAAGATTCGACCCCTTGTCAAAGAGGAGCCGAGATTCAAGGTCAAAACCATTCACACCGGAGTCCCGCTCGACCCCATTGGCATCTAAGGCAACAAGCTTATACTCAGACTCACCATCCGGCCTGTAGGATAACAGAAACGTCCCCGGATCTTTACCCAGTCCAATGAAGTTAGGGGCTCCATATCTATCGGTCCCCTTAAGTACCGCCTCCGCCATAAGCTTACCGCGAACGGGCCGAACAAACCAATTTCCCGTCTCATCATTTGAGATGACAGCAAAGGCGGGTTTTCCCTCGCTATCGACGACCCAATCTTTAGTATGCGCCGTCCCATTTCCAACAATCTTATAGGTATTCTTAGATAAATTGACCGCATATAAATCATAATTCGGCTGCCCGCCGACCATTTCACGCGTACTTTTACTGGCAATAAGTGAGACATCGCCGTTATGGACGAAAAGTGTCTGCATACCGGAATAAACAACCGCCTCCCCACCCAAAGAGCGAACACTCAAATCATCGTGCACAATAGGATGAATCTGCCAGATGTTATCCCCGAACAAATCAGCTTTCTTTTTTTCAATATTAAATACAATATATTGGCTATATTCATTTTTACTTTGTTTATAAATATCAATATTTGCAAATTCGGATTTTCTCAAGCCTAGAAAATTATTATCAATCCAAAATATGTCTCGAATTTTATGCTCTTCAACGCTTGTCGAAAGAAGAAGTTCGCCCTCTAAATTTTGAACAATCAGAAGCGCTTCGCCACTCGCCGTCGAGCGATAGGCGATTTTGTTTCCGTCGGGCGAAAGTGAAACGAGGGACACAACAGGATCCCGAACATAATCACGCACCAACAAACGCGAAACAGGCGCCGACGCTGCCTCTTGAGCGAATGGCTGTGACGCCGGAAGCAGCCCCCCCGCCACCAAAACCAACATCAAACCGACGTTCGCCGCAATCTTATGAGCCGCCATTCCCAACCTCCACCCCAGGATAGAGTCAGAGGATACACATCCGATTGAGACAGTAAAGGTCGAGAAATGGCGCCCCGCAATCCGGAGTGGCTCCCAAGACCTACTGCGGCGGATTATGCTTCTCAACGAACTGGACCATAGTCTCTGTCGCCTTTAGCCGGGCGGCATCATTGGCGGGGCCATCGGTGCCCCAGTCGAGTTCGAGATACTCTACCGGCTTGCCTGCCCCCTTGAGGGCATCGCGCATGATCTGGCTTTGACGGATATGCAGGTCCGCGTGAGTCTTGCGGTGCATCAACAGCACAGGGCCAGAGGCGGCTTTAGCATGCGTGGACGGTGAAATCGCCTTCCAACCGCTGCGCTCGCCAAGGAAGCCAGACCAGTTGGTCAAGGTATCCGCACTGTCCCAAGGCCGTTTTCCATATTCAAAATCAAAGGCCGGCAGGTCGGAAATGCCCTCATAGGACACGGCGCAGCGGTAAACGCCTGGCTCCATCGTGATCCCGGCCAGAGCCGCATAGCCACTGTGGGCGCTGCCCGAGCCAATGATGCAGACGCGAGCGGCGTCGATGGTCCCCTGTTGGGCCAGATACCGCACGCCATCGCTGAGATCCGACTGCATCTTGCGGCCCCATTCATTGCGGCCCTTGCGGATGTGGTCGTAACCGTAACCGGTCGAGCCACGCACATTCGGTTCCAGCACGGCGTAGCCCTTGCTCGCGAGGGCCTGGCCCCATCCATCATAGGCGCGGTACGCATAGCGCAACGGCCCGCCGTGGGGCATGACCACGAGAGGCATACTCTTGGGATCACGCCCCTTGAGCACCGCTGCGGGCGGCAAGGTCAGCACCGCCTCGATCGGCGTCCCATCAGCGGCCGCATATTGAATGAGTGACTGGGGAGCCAAAGCCTCCGGCGCAATCATCGGACGGGCATCGGCCAGACGCTCAAAGGTTTTGGTTGTGCGGTCATAAAGGTAATAGGCATCGGCTTCGTCGATCCCGTACACATTGACCAACAAGCGCGTCATACCCTGATCGGCACTCACCAGATCCATATCATAGCCCGGCATGGCTTTTTGCAGGCCACGCCAGACAGCGCCTAGCCCGTCATCAAAAAAGTGATAACGATCAGCGCCTTGACCGTCCCGGGCATAGCCAACAAGGGTCCCGGTGACAGGATTCCAAATCCCATGGTTCCATTGCGAGGCGTCGGCAAACACGACATTTCGGAGCGCAGTTTCGGGCGTATCGGCCGCACTGATCTCAAAGATCTGAGCCGGCTGACCAGCCACGGGCTCGACCTGCAAGAGGACGGTGCCTGCGGTGCGCCCGGCCCCGGGCAGATAAGGCTTGCCGTATTTCGTTTCGCCGGATGCGACGGTTTTGATCTTTTGACCGTTTTGATAAAGGTCCACGCGCCACCATCCCTCGCGCCAGCCATAATCAAGCGCAAAGAAGTATTGGCCACTGGGATCGATTTCCCAGTCTGCAACCTCTTTGGGTGTCGTCAAGGCAACACGGTGCTGGTTCGTGGTGGTATTCAGTTCATAAAGGACTGGATTGAATCCAACAGAGATCTCATTGGTTGACACACTCTGACCCGCATCGGTCGGTCGCTCACTGACTACCTGATTGGATCGCAGAATATTGATATCAGCAAAGATCCGGCATGCAGTCTCATTGCACCGTGACCGGATCGTACGAACCCCGCCCGCGGTCGTATTCTTGATATTATCCGTCAGAGTCACGGCCGTGCCGGCTTTGATGTCAATCAGGACAGCAACGTAGAACGTCCGATAAGGAACGCTCTGCTCGGGATAAACAAGACGCGCCACGATTTGATCAGGCGCGACCCAAGCCAGATCGCTGATGCGGATCTTGTTAAAATTCCGCTTGAAGAGCGCTTTTCCTGAGAAATCCTGCACCGACAGCACAACATTGCCGCCTATAAGTTGGACACTCGCGATCTTTTGCCCATCCCAGGACAGGCGCGTTCCTTGGACGGACGGATACGAGATATACGTGCCGACCGATGGCAAGGCCGCCTGCGCTGATGGGG
>JBKBWB010000104.1:0-7007 GCA_046289215.1 Asticcacaulis sp.
AGCCCCCTCGGAACGCACGCGAAACGGCGTCCGCTAAGGTTTTCCCCACGCTGTCGAACCCTTGGCCACGAAAATGTCACCAGCAGGGGGTTGGCTCCGACAGGGTAAACGCGGGAACATCGCCTTTGTCTTTGGGGTGATTCTCCGTGGGGCCGGGATCTGTGCCGGTTTGCTGAGGGTGTCCGGAATGGAAAGTGAGGGTCGCGTGCGCTGTTCTGAATCCACGAGCCGTTCTGTCATGAACCTGCTGCTGGTCACGGCGTCGGCATCGCTGTTGAGCGCCTGCGGCGGCTATGCGTCACAGGGGCCGATGTACCCCAGCCGGATGCCATCAGCGCCAGCGCCTCAGTCTCCTGCGACCACAAGCGCGACCGAAACGCACGGGCCTGTGGCGGATGTGCCCCCCACATCGGGCACCCCGATAACGACGCCCCAGACAACGACGCCCCAGACAGCCCCTTCCGGTTCAGTCACGGCGGCGCCGCTCGCGCCTTTGGCCGCGCCGCCCCCGCCGCCAGTGCAAGCGCAGCCAGCCCCAGCGCCGGCGTTTCCGACAACGGTACCGAATGCATCGTCTTCCGGGGCGAACAAGCCCTCGGTCGTGGCTGGATCATCTTATGAAATGCAGGGCGGTGACACGCTTTACGGGGTTTCACGCCGTTTCGGGGTGCCTGTAAAAACGCTCTATGACCTCAATGGGTTTGCACCGGATCAGGGGCTGAAGATCGGCCAGAAGGTACTGCTGCCCGAAGGCGTGACCGATAAAGGGATCGAGGACCGGGCCAAGGGGCCGGCTCCGGTCAAAATCGCCAAGCCTGCACCCAAGCCGGAACCGAAACCTGTTCCAGTCCCTGTGTCGCCGCAGGGACCAGTTAAGCCTGCCACACCTCCGGTGACTGCTCCCGCGACGACGCCGACCAATCCGGCCAAACCTGCTCCAGCTCCGGTTGCCAGCGGATTTCCGCCTTCCGACGAACTGGCGCGCCGCGCCAATGGCCGTTTCCAGTGGCCGCTCAAAGGGACTGTGACGGGCAAATTCGGCCCCATCAGCACCGGACTTCGTAACGATGGTCTGCTGATTTCGGCCCCGATGGGGACGGACGTCAAGGCTGCCGCCGGGGGCACGGTGGTCTATGCTGGGTCTGATGTGAAAGAGCTTGGCAATATTGTGCTGCTGAAACACGCCGATGGCTGGGTCACGGCCTATGCGCACCTGAACAGTCTTGCGGTCAAAACGGGGCGGACCATCGCGCAAGGCCAGAGTGTCGGCACGGTGGGGCAGTCCGGGGCGGTAAAATCGCCGCAGCTCTATTTCGAAGTCCGCTATACCCCTTCAGCGTCTGAAGCGGCCCGGCCGATCGATCCGAAACTGGTTTTGCCCTAAGGCGAGGCCACATGGTGAGGCCCAAAGACGAGGCCCAAAGACGAGGCCCAGAGACGAGGCCCAGAGACGAAACCGGGAACGTCTGACCGGTTTTGCCGCTTCAGACGGGAAAAGCAGCGCATTTAAGCGGGCTTCCTTGCAAAAGGCGGGTCCGCGCCTTAGCTTCCCCCCAACACGCGCCGACTGGTACGACCAGATTGGCAGACAAGACATCCATTCGGGCCGTGCCCAGTCAGACACTACAGGAGTAAGCATGTTCATCACCCCCGCCTATGCCCAGACGGCCGCAGCTGCTGCCCCCGCCGGGGGGCCGTTGGATGGCGTGATGACCTTCCTGCCGCTCGTCGCCATTTTCGCGCTGATGTATTTCCTGATCATCCGCCCGCAGCAAAAGCGCGCCAAAGAGCATCAGGAGATGGTCAAGGCCGTCAAGCGTGGCGATACGGTCGTGCTGTCGAGTGGTGTGATCGGCAAGGTCAACCGCGTCGAGGACACCGAATGCATGGTTGAGATCGCGACCGGGGTCAGCATCCGCGTGGTCAAGGCCATGATTTCCGAAGTCCGCACCAAGGGCGAACCTGTTGTCGCCAACGATAGCAAATCCTGATTATTGACCGATAAGGCCAGGTCCTGATCCCAGGGCCTGGCCCATTGATTCTGGATCCACACCCATGATGGAACTCTCCCGCTGGAAGGTCACGCTGGTTACGCTGGCGACCCTTCTGGGCCTTTGGCTAACCCTTCCCAATCTGTTGCCGACCTCAGTGCGGGAACAGTTCAAGGCGGTCCTGCCGGCCAACACACTGAACCTCGGTCTTGACCTTCAGGGGGGATCTTATCTGCTGCTCGAAGTGGACACCAAGGGCCTGATCAAGCAACGAGTTAGCAATCTCCTTGAAGACGTTCGACAGGAACTGCGCAAGGCAGACATCCCGTTTACTGGGCTGACACAGGTTGAAAATTCTGTTCACGTGACGATCCAAGACCCAGTCCGTGGGCCTGATGCACAAAAACTCTTCGAACGGTTGTCCCTTCCAATTGATACGGCGCCAGGAGCGAAAACCATCACGGTTTCTGACCCGGTTGGCGGTAAGTTTATTCTAAGTTATACCGATCAAGCGATTGCGGTTGAATCCGCAAAGGCCGTAGATCAGTCCATTATAGTGGTCGGACGCCGGATCGATAATCTTGGGACAAAAGAGCCGAGTATCCAACGCCAGGGCGCAAATCGCATTGTCGTTCAGGCGCCAGGTGAAAGTGACCCGGAAGAACTCAAGCGTGTGATCGGCAAAACAGCTCGATTGACGTTCCAGATGGTCGATGAAAACACCGCCCTTCAGGACGCCTTGGCCGGACGGATCCCTGCAGACTCCCAGCTTTTGCCATATCCGGAAGGTGAGCAGTTCGGACTGCCACCCTATTTACTTGTAAAGAAGCGTGTGCTGGTGTCGGGTGAAAATCTGACCAAGGCCAGTGTAGGCATTGACGAGTTCCAGAAGCCTGCGATTGATTTCAGTTTTAATGCCAGCGGCGCTCGAAAATTCGGATCGGCCACTGCCAATAACATCGGTAAACGGTTTGCCATTATCCTGGATGGTGAAGTCGTATCAGCTCCGACCATCAAGGGAGCAATTACTACTGGATCAGGGCAGATCAATGGTAATTTTACCATTCGTGAAGCGTCTGAACTGGTCAATATCCTCAATGGCGGGGCGCTACCCGCTGAACTGATTGTCGAGGAGCAACGCACCGTTACTGCTGAATTGGGGGCCGATGCTGTCGCCGCAGGTCAGGTTTCAACTATCGTTGCCTTTGCCTGCGTTCTAATCTTTATGGTGTTGGCTTACGGGTTCTTGTTTGGCGGGATCTCGATTGCCGCCCTTCTGGTCAATGGTCTCCTGCTGATTGGTGCAATGAGCGTTACTCAGGCGACCCTGACCCTGCCGGGGATCGCGGGTCTGATCCTGACCCTCGCCATGGCCGTCGATGCCAACGTGCTGATCTATGAGCGGATGCGCGATGAAGCCCGGTTGGGTCGAAATCCGGTGTTGTCGTGCGAGGCCGGGTTCTCCAAGGCGATGGAAACCATTATCGATGCCAACCTGACCACGATCGGCGCGGCGGTCATTCTGTTTATGTTCGGGGCCGGTCCCGTTCGGGGCTTTGCCTGGACACTGTCGATCGGGGTTATTACTTCGGTGTTCAGTGCCGTTCTGGTGACCCAGATCCTCACGGCGGTGTGGCTGAAGACGGCTCGCCCCAAGACCCTCCCGATTGCTTAGGAATTCACCATGGCCTGGCCGCTGATTAAACTTCTGCCGCAAAAAACAAACTTCAAGTTTGTGCGCTTTGCGGGTTTCGCAGCAATCCTGTCGGTGATTGCCGTGATCGGATCGCTGTTCTTGACGCTTTATCCGCTCACGCCACCCTGTGGGGGGCTAAACTGTGGGGTCGATTTCAAGGGGGGGACGGCCATCGAGGTCAAGACCAACTCTGATCAGGTTGACCTAGCTAAACTAAGAACGATCGTCTCAGCGCAGGATCTTGGTGACGTTCAGGTCCAAGGTTTTGGTGGTGGACAGTCCGCTTTGGTCCGCTTTGAGACCCCTGAGGGCAAGGCTCCGGCGGTTGTCGTCGATCAGGTGAAGGCCAAGATCAGCGATGGTATGCCCGGCGTCAGCTTTGGTAAAACCGAAGTCGTAGGCCCCAAGGTTTCCGGCGAGTTGCTGGTGGGCGGGGTGATGGCCCTGGGCTTCGCCGTGCTGCTGATGATGGCCTATATCTGGTTCCGCTTTGAGGTCCAGTTCGGGTTTGGTGCCGTTGTCGGGCTGATGCACGACGTGATTCTGACCTTTGGTCTGTTTGCCATCACGGGCATGGAATTTACCCTGACCTCAGTGGCCGCCCTTTTGACCATCATCGGTTATTCGATGAACGACACCGTGGTCGTGTTCGACCGTCTGCGCGAAAATAAGCGTAAATACAAAAAGATGCCTCTGGGCGAGATGATCGACCTGTCGATCAACGAGACCCTGTCGCGCACCATCATCACCGGGGTGACGGCGGTCATGGCCTTGTCGGGTCTGGCGATCCTGGGCGGCGAAGCCCTGTTCAGCTTCTCGATCGCCATGATCTTCGGCATCGTGATCGGCACCTATTCCTCCGTCTATGTGGCCGCGCCGGTGATCCTGCTCTGGGGTGTGCGCCAGGACGATGAAGAGGCTGAGGTGGTGGACGTCGGCGGCTTCAAGCCGCGTTAACATCAACGGTGCAAACCCGTTAAGGATAGGCTATACCCCGCACAGAACCACTGGCGGGGTATAGTCATGTCTGGGATCCTGGGAAATCTGCGCACAACCCTGTTGCTCAGCCTCGTGCTGGCGCTCGTCGTGGTGCTGGGCTACGGCTTCCATACCGGGGCCTTCGACGGGGGATTGGACTGGGGCTTTGCCGAGGCCGTCACCCGGTGGGTGCATGTGGTGCTGGGTATCCTCTGGATCGGGTTGCTCTACTACTTCAACTTCGTCCAGATCCGGGTGATGCCGGATATTCCCGCCGAGCTGAAACCCGCCGTGACCAAGTTTATCGCCCCTGAGGCGCTGTTTTGGTTCCGATGGGCAGCGCTGTTGACGGTGCTCAGCGGCGGATTGCTGGCCTGGCTGAGGGGCTATCTGCTGTCGGCCCTGCAACTGGGGGCGGATGCGGGTTTTGCCGATCCTAAGGTGACCTTCATTGGTCTCGGCATGTGGCTGGCCCTGATCATGTTCCTTAATGTTTGGCTGGTGATCTGGCCCAATCAGCGCGTCGCCTTGGGGATGGTTGAGCGGGATGCCGACGCCAAGGCCCGCGCCGCCAAGACCGCTATGCTGTTCAGCCGGATCAATACCCTGCTGTCCCTGCCGATGCTGGCCACTATGGCCATGAACCAGACCCTTTTTGGATGAGTATAAGCCGGTGGTTCGGGCGCCCTGCCTGAGGCCGACCGCAAGAGTATTGCTGTGATTGACCCCGACGCCTTGCCTGAGACCGATCTGACATCCGACTCCGTTGTTCCATCGTCCGGTCCGGGCGGCGTTGAGACAGATCGCCGTCTGTGCCTGGCCTTTATCGCCGATCCTGAGGCCCGAACGGCCTGCGAGAGTCTCCTGGGCCTGGTCGAGGCGCTGTGGGAAATCCCGGCGCGGGTGCGCGACCCCATGATGGGGGAAATGCGTCTGGCCTGGTGGCAGGAGGCCTTTGACAGTCTTTTAGCAGGCGAGGCGGGGGGCAATCATCCGGCGCTGGTGGCGCTGGCGCCGGTCGTACGCACCCATGGCCTGTCTGGCGTTTGGCTAAGCACGCTGTTGGATGCCGTAGCCTCGGACCTTGCGGGCGGAGGGTTTGCCGATTTTGACGCGGCGCTCGCCTACGTCGATCAGCGCGAGGTGGCCCTGTCGGCGTTGGGCTTACACATTCTGGCTCCGGGCCATGACCCGCATACGATCCAAGCCGCTGCCCGGCTCTATGGACTGGCCCGATTGGTGGGGCAGGGGCGCATGCCGCGCGATGCAGGTCTGGTTTCGTTTCTGCGAGAGGCCCGGGATGTAGCCCGCCGGGACACCCGCACGCTGCCAGAAGCGGCCTTCCCGTGGGTGGCGCCCGCGACTCTGTGGCAAGGTTGGCTGAAAGGGCCGCCCGGACCGCTTCAGTCCCGCCTGAAGCTCACGCTCGCCGTGGCAACCGGGCGGATTTAAGCGGCCTCAGAACCCGCCGGGACGCAGTTTGAGATAATCTGGCCGCCAGCCCGTGGCCAGCATCGCCCCAAAGCCCTTGCACGCGGGCAGAACCCGGGTCACGCCCGTCAGGGGCTTGGGGAAGGGCGGGGGCGGGTTGTTGTTCAGCTTGGGCGCGCGCGGGTTGGTAAACACATAGTCCGCCAGCAGGCCATAGCCGTTTTCCCCGCCGAGCCGCACCGCCTGATAGGCCGCATTGCGCTCGATGGTGCTGACCCCATAAAGCTCCATGGCGCGCAGGAAAACATCATCCGCGTCCTTGCGCTTGTCCTTTTCACCGATGGCATAGAGCCAGTCGTGGATGATCGCCGCCCGGGCCGCCGGACCGTCCGGACGTACCACGGTCTGGCCGTACCAGGGCACCGAGGCAAAGTCAGTGATAAAGCCGCGCGGCACCACGATCACGGCCCCGGTCTGGCGGTCGCAATAGGCAAAGTCATCGGCCATGACATAGAGCGCGCGGCCTTGCTTGCTCACATCGAACATGCGGATCGGCAAGGCGACCGTCGGCAGGGGCGGCGGAGGGGGCGGCGGCGGGACCACCACCGGCGGCTTGGGAGCCGGTTTCGGTGACGTTTCGCATCCGGCTAATCCCAGGCTCAAGGACCCCAGAAGGGCCAGCCCAAGTAAGGTCGCGCGGCGCAGGTTTGTGGCCTGTCTTGTGGTCGTCATTCCCGTGTCCCCGTCATAACCGGTCCCCGTCCGGCCTTAAGCTTGGTTTTGCCGCCACTGATCGAGATCGGCAAGCGCCCGCACGCTCATCAGACGCTTTTTTGCCCGACCGCGCTCTTTGAGCGGGATTTTCTTGCCCTCATCATCGACCTTGGGGGCCTCCAGAGGCGGCAGGAGTC
>JBKBWB010000105.1:0-6994 GCA_046289215.1 Asticcacaulis sp.
CGACGTCGCGGGTGTCGAGATAGACATTGTCACCGAGCATCAGCATCAGATCCGGCTTTTGCGCGGCGATGGCGTCCCAGATCGGCTGATCCTTGGATTGTTTGGCGCAGGAGCCGAAGGCGATGCGGGTCAGGGCCTTGGGGCTGTCGCTTTCCAGTGGTGGCAAGGCCTGGCCGGTATGCGGTTTGTTCGGTGCAGCCTGGGTCGGGCTCGTCAGGGCGGGGGTGGCAGCGACCAGACCGGTCCCGAGCAGCAGGGCGCGGCGCGATGGAGCCTTAGGGGCGTTCGGGGGCGTTTCGGACACGGGACAGCCTCGGGCGGAAGGGGGCGGATGGCCCGGCATAGGCCGCCAAGATGACGGGCGTGTGACAGGTTGTGCTGGGGGATACTGGGGTTGGAAGGGCTAGGCCCCATAAGGCGGCAACCCAGCAAAAAGGGCTGCGAGGGCGAGGCGTAGCATTTTGGGGGCTTCGGTTTTGCCATATTCCCAGTTTTCGACAGTGGCGCTTTGCACGCCTAATGCGTCGGCAAAGGCGCGCTGTGACAGCCCCAGGGCCTTACGGGCGGCGCGGATATCATCAGGGTTGAGGCGGGCGGTTTCTTGCATTTTTAGGGGTCTCTGCTAAATCTAGGAGGTGAGGGAGGGGTTTCCCCCTCCCTCGGGGTCTAAAGCAGGTCTCTCAATCTTCTGATCTCGACGGTCAAATCAATGATCAGTTTTTTGAGGGACCGCCTTAGAGTGAACCGAAACCGAAGTTTCATGTTCGCCGCCTTGGTTAGTCAGGCGTGATTGCCTGCCCCGCTCTTTCGCGTCGAAAACGTCCGCCAAATTGCCGCGATCTCGGGCAGGCGAGGCCGTCACTCCGCCCCATAAGGCGGCAACCCGGCCAAGAGGGCCGCGAGGGCGAGGCGGAGAAACTTTGGCGGGCTTGATTTGTCGTATTCCCAATTTTCAACAGCTTGCGGCGTAATGCCTAAGGTGTCGGCGAACTTGCGCTGGGAAAGCCCCAGGGCCGCGCGGGCGGCCTTGATCTCTTCAGGTGTCATGATGGTCAGCGCGGTCATTGGATCTCCTGACTTGAAAATCGGGGGCAATTTGCTTAGGTTGTATTGGTGAGACATGTGACCGGTTGGGAGGGCCTTTCAGCCCCCCCGTTTTCTACCTCCGCTTCACGATCAAGGTTAGGTTCATCAGTCCCACGATCTTGATCAGAAGCTTCAGATACCGGTGCAATGCGCTTGGGTTTTGTCACATGTCTCGCGCAGCTTTTGTCCACAATAAACGAGGCTGTCTTTTGCATTCATCATTGGGCGTGTGCAATCAGAAGATGTATTCATTCGTGATTTAGTTCCGAGCTGAACTGTTGATGCGCGATTAGACACCCCCCGCTTTGCGCCTGTGCGGGGAGAGTGGTATGGGCAGGGGATGCAGTCTCCCAATCCTTCTGATCCCCAAACCGCCGTCGGGCGGTCGTACCGCTTTTCCGTGGCCCCGATGATGGACTGGACGGAAAACTGAATAAAAACAAAAACATATAAGTTTTCGGGTGCAATTTGGGAACAGCAAGAAATCGTAAGTGGTAGTATTTGCTCGCGTTTCCTGTGCACACGCCGTCTAATTATGCGGTATTATGACGCGTGTTAAATCACGCAACGGGCCGGCCAAATGCCCCGATCGGGAAAATTTACGCGAATTGAATGCGGATGATAGTAAATTTACCGATCGGTAAATTTACCTGGACTTCATGTGTCTGAAGTCATAATAATCCCGATCGGGAAATTATGCATGACGACAATTCTATCGACACTCACACTCGGGCAGATGGTCCGAGAGGCCCGCAAGCGGCAGGGACTTCGCCAGGACGAGTTGGCGGGTGCGGCCAATGTCGGCGTGCGTTTCATCGTTGACCTGGAGGGCGGAAAGCCGACAGTGCAATTGGGAAAGGCCCTCGCTGTTCTGCAGGCCCTCGGATTGCGCCTGACCTTGGAAGAGCCAACGCTATCCGGTCGGAGCCAATCATGAACCGCGCCCTATGCGTCTGGTGGCAGGGCACCGTTGTCGGCGACCTCATTCTGAATGAGCATGGGGATCTAGACTTCGTCTATGCGACGGCGTGGCTTGATGATGCGACGCGGCCGCCCATATCGGCGTCGCTACCCAAGAGGGCAGAGCCGTTCAATCGCCGGCAAACGCGTCCATTCTACTCCGGGCTCCTTCCGGAAGAGGCCGTGCTCGAAAGTGTTGCGCGCAAGCTCGGCCTGTCGCGGACCAACGATTTTCAGCTATTGCGAGCCCTGGGCGGCGAAGTGGCCGGTGCGCTCAGCCTTTGGCCGAAGGGTGAGGTACCCCCGATTTATGATGAAGAAGCCCGCAAAGCTGCGCTTAGCGATGACGAACTAATAGCCTTGCTTGATGAACTGCCAAAGCGGCCGTTCCTCGCGGGAGAGGAAGGTTTGCGGTTGTCGCTTGCCGGTGCTCAGGCCAAGCTCCCAGTTGTGCTCGTTGATGACCGGATCGCCTTGCCCGTGGCTGGCCAACCGACGACGCATATTCTGAAACCCCCGATACCGCGCTTTTCCGCCACGACCGAAAACGAGGCGTTCGCGATGCAACTAGCCGCAGCGGTTCGGCTGGACGTCGCTCCGGCTGTGCCACAAAAGGTGCGAGACCGGACCTACCTGCTGGTGACGCGCTATGATCGGGGGCGCGATGCCAGGGGCTATACTACGCGCTTGCATCAGGAGGATTTCTGCCAGGCCATGGGTATCCCGCCGGAGCACAAATATGCGGCCGAAGACAGCCCCACCTTCAGGACAAGTTTCGAGCTTCTGCGACGGGTGGCCACCCGGCCGGCAATCGAGACCCTGAAGCTTCTGGATGCGGCCATCTTCAATCTTATTGTCGGCAATGCCGATGCCCATGGCAAGAACTTCAGCCTGCTTTACGACGTGGGCGAGACACGCTGGCGCCGCTCTATGATCTCCTGTGTACCGCCGCCTACCCGGATGTGGCGACGCGCTTGGCGATGCAGTTCGCTGATGCGTCCGATTTGAGGGAATTTACGCCGCGACTGTGGGATCGGTTTGCAAAGATCATCGAAGTCGGTGCCCCTTATCTGCGGCGGCGGTTGATCCGTTTGGGTCAACTGGTCCAACAGGAGGCCTATGGCGTAGCCGGAAAGATTGCTGACCAGGGCTTCGATCGTGACGCTCTTGAACGGTTCGCGGATATCGCAAAATCCCGTAGCAAGACACTACTGGAACAGATGTAGGCAAAGATCTTCGGGGGGGGGCGTGCGTGCGGCGGGTTGAAAGAAGCAGGGTTGAAGGGCGAAACGTTCGATTCGCCCTCCTTTCGCATTTTTACTTAGGTTGAATGGCCGTCACGTCGGCATCCGAGCCCTTGACCGAGACGTCGAAGGTGACCTTTTCGCCGACCTTCAAACCACTGAGCAGCGAAGCCGGATTGGCTTTGAATGCCATGGTCATGGCCGGCCAGTCGACGGCGGGGATGGCATCGTGCTTGATCGTCACCGTGGCGGCTTTCGTATCGATCGCGGTGATTTCACCGACGCCCTGGCCGGTCTTGGCCGCCGACTCCATGGCCATGCCGGACATATCGGACATTCCTGCCATTCCAGAGGCCGGCATTTCGGGTGCGACCGATGCCGAATCCGTCGCGGTCGTAGACTTGGGACTGCACGCCGATACGGCGGCAGCCAAGGCCAGGATTGACAGGGTAGTTGCTAGTTTCGCTCTCATAACGATCTCCTTTGGTTGAGAGTTTGCGGGGAAGATAGGCGCTGCCGTCTACGCATCAGCAGATAGGCGGCGGGAACGACGAGCATGGACAGCAGGGGTGCGGTCAGCATGCCGCCGATCATTGGGGCGGCGATCCGGCTCATGACTTCTGAGCCGGCGCCATGACCGAACAGGATTGGCAAGAGGCCTGCCAGGATAACGGCGACTGTCATGGCCTTTGGGCGGACGCGGAGCAACGCGCCCTCGCGGACAGCTTGCTCGACATCCTGAACTGTCGGATCGGGTCCATGGGCTTTCATAGCGTCCTTCAGGTAAATCAGCATGACGACCCCGAATTCGGCCGAGACACCGGCCAGGGCGATGAACCCGACGCCGGTCGCGACCGATTGGTGAAAGCCCAGCAGGTAGAGTGTCCAGATGCCGCCGGTCAGGGCGAAGGGCAGGGTCAACATGATCAACGCCGCCTCGTCGAAACGTCTGAAGGTGACGTAAAGCAGCAAGAAGATGATCACCAGTGTCGCCGGCACGACGAGCTTTAGCCGCTCGACCGCGCGCTGGAGATATTCGAACTGGCCGGAATAGGCGATCGAAACGCCCGGAGACAACTTCACGTCCCTAGCCACCGCTTTTTGCAGATCACCGACGACCGAAGCGAGATCCCGATCGCGGACATCGACATAGACCCAGGTCGACGGACGCCCGTTTTCCGTCTTCAACATGGGGGGGCCTTCCGCTATTTCGACCTTGGCAACAGTCCCAAGCGTGATCTGTTGTCCCATCGGCGTCAGTATGGGCAGATTGCGCATGCCCTCCAAGCTATCCCGATCCTCGCGCGGATAGCGGACATTGATGGGATAGCGCGCCAGACCGTCAACGACTTCGCCGACATTCTCGCCGCCGACGGCGCCGGAAATGATCGACTGGACATCTGTAATGTTCATGCCGTAACGCCCGGCGGCGGTCCGGTCGATATCGACATCGACGTAGCGCCCACCCGTCAAGCGCTCTGCCAGGGCCGAGCTGACACCGGGTACGGTCTTGGCGACGGTCTCGACATCGTGGGCGATGCGGTCGAGTTCGGCGAGATTGCTGCCCGAGACCTTGACGCCGATAGGGCTTTTGATTCCGGTCGCCAGCATGTCGATGCGGTTGCGGATCGGCGGCACCCAGACATTGGCTAGGCCGGGAACCTTTACCGTTTGGTCCAGTTCCGCCACCAGTTTCTCGGGTGTCATGCCCGGCCGCCACTGGTCGCGGGGCTTGAAACGGATGGTGGTCTCGAACATCTCCATCGGCGCCGGATCGGTGGCGCTTTCGGCGCGTCCGGCCTTGCCAAAGACGGTGTCGACCTCGGGCACGGTCTTGATCAGTCGATCGGTTTGCTGGAGCAGTTCAGAGGCCTTGTCGACCGACAGTCCGGGTAGGGCGGACGGCATATAGAGCAGGTCACCTTCATCCAGTTGCGGCATGAACTCGCCGCCGAGGCGGGTGAGGGGCCAGGCCGTCGTTGCGAAGGCCAGGGCTGCCAGAACCAGGATAGTTTTCGGGCGGCGCAGGGAAACATCAAGAACCGGCCGGTAAATCGCCGTCAGGAAGCGGTTGACTGGATTGGCCTGTTCATTGGGTATCCGGCCGCGGATCAGATAGCCCATCAGGACGGGCACGAGCGTGACGGACAGGATCGCCGCCGCCGCCATGGCATAGGTCTTGGTGAAGGCGAGCGGCGAAAACAACCGGCCTTCCTGTCCTTGCAGGGTGAAGATAGGAATGAAGGAGAAGGTGATGATCAGCAGGCTGAAGAACAGAGCCGGGCCGACTTCGGCCGCCGCATCAGTGATGACCCGCCAGCGTTCGTCGCCTTTCAGTACATCGCCCGGGTTATCGTGTTCCCAGTGTTCGATCTTCTTGTGAGCGTTTTCGATCATCACCACGGCGGCGTCGACCATGGCGCCGATGGCGATGGCGATACCGCCCAGTGACATGATGTTGGCGTTGACGCCCTGGCTGTGCATGACGATGAAGGCCGCCAGGACCCCGATGGGTAGGGTAATGATCGCGACCAGGGCTGAACGCACATGCCACAGGAACAGGGCGCAGACGACGGCGACGACCAGGAATTCCTCGATCAGCTTTTCGGTCAGATTGCCGATGGCGCGGTCGATCAGTTGCGAGCGGTCGTACGTCGTGACGATCTCGACGCCGGGCGGCAGGCTTTTCTTCAACTCGGTCAGCTTGGCCTTGACGGCGGCTATGGTCTCTCGAGCGTTCTTGCCTGACCGCAGGATGACGACCCCGCCGGCGACTTCGCCCTGGCCGTTCAATTCGGCGATGCCGCGGCGCATTTCCGGTCCGACCTGGATGGTGGCCACATCGCCAAGGTTCACAGCGATTCCGCCGCTCGCCGATTTCACCGGAATGGCGCGGAAATCGTCCAGCGTTTTGAGATAGCCGCCGGCGCGGACCATATATTCGGCTTCACCCAGTTCGAGAACGGAGCCGCCACTTTCAGAGTTGGCGGCCTGGATCGCCTGAACGGCCTGGCCATGGGTGACCCCGTATCCCGCCAGCTTTACCGGATCGAGAACGACCTGATATTGTTTGACCATACCGCCGACACTGGCAACCTCGGCGACGCCGGGCAGGGATTTCAGTTCATAGCGCAGGAACCAGTCCTGCAGAGATCGCAGTTGCGACAGGTCGTGCTGGCCGGTCTTGTCGATCAGGGCATATTCGTACACCCAACCGACACCGGTCGCGTCGGGGCCGAGCGAGGGCTTGGCACCTTCGGGCATTCGGCTTTGCACTTGGTTGAGATATTCGAGTACGCGGGAACGCGCCCAATAGAGATCGGTGCCGTCCTCGAACAGCACATAGACGAAGCTGTCGCCGAAGAAGGAATAGCCGCGCACGGTCTTGGCGCCCGGCACCGACATCATGGTAGTGGCCAGGGGATAGGTGACCTGGTTCTCGACGAGCTGCGGCGCCTGGCCGGCGTAGGGCGTGCGGATGATGACCTGGACGTCCGAGAGATCGGGCAGGGCGTCGACCGGCGTCGAGCGCACGGCGAAGACGCCGGCGACGATAAGGGCGATGGCGCCGAGGATGACGAAGAACCGGTTCTGGACAGACCAGCGGATTAGGGCGGCAATCATTGTGCCCCCGCTATCGGCTGCACCGTCTTGATAGCCGGCCCGTCGGGGTTTTGCACGAAGCCGAAGGCGACGCGCTCCCC
>JBKBWB010000106.1:0-6886 GCA_046289215.1 Asticcacaulis sp.
TGGGTGGCGCTCGAAGGGGTGCGGGACCCCGGCAACCTTGGCACCATTATCCGCACGGCCGACGCCGCCGGGCTGGGCGGCGTGTTCCTGATTGGCGAGACCTGTGACCCCTATTCCGTCGAAGCGGTGCGGGCGACCATGGGCTCGATCTTTGCCCTGCCGCTGATCAAGTGTAGACGCGAACAGTTCCTGGCTTGGCGACCGCGCTGGCCGGGGGCCGTGATTGGCACCCTGCTCAGCGCGACCCACAATCACCGCACCGCCCCCTATCGCGCGCCGAACCTGATCCTGATGGGGACCGAGCAATCGGGCCTGACGCCCGAGCTGGCCGCCGCCTGTGACCTCAATGTCAAGATCCCGATGCTGGGCCGGGCCGACAGTCTGAACCTGTCGGTGGCCACAGGGATCATGATCTATGCGGCCGCGGGGCTCTGAGCCATCAGGGCGGCGGCCTCAGTGGCCATACGCCGCTCCTCGTCGGTGGGCACGATCAGCACCTTGACGGCACTTGTCGTCGCGCTGATGTCGGTCACAACATCGGCCTGTGGATCAGCATTTTGCGCTAAATCCGGCACCACCCCCAGCCAGGCCAGTTTCTGCATCACTCCCAGACGCACCCGGGCGGAATGCTCACCGATGCCGGCGGTAAAGACCAGCGCATGCAGGCCGCCGAGTTCTCCCGCCATTTCTGCCACGCCCATGGCCACCTGATGGATGAAATAATCGAGGGTTTGACGGGCTTCGGGCCGATCGGAGGCTTCCAGATCGCGGACATCGCCGCTGAGCCCCGACAGCCCTTTAAGGCCACTGTCCTTGTAGAGCAACTGCGTCACGGCCTCGACCGACATCCCCCGTTCGCCGATCAGATGCAGCAGCACCCCGGGATCCAGCCGCCCGCACCGCGTGGCCATGGGCAGGCCTTCGAGCGCGGAAAAACCGAGAGTCGTTGCGACGCTGCGCCCTTCGGAAATCGCCGCCAGGGAACAACCGGCCCCCAGATGCGCGATCACCAGACGCCCGCCTGCCAGATCAGGCCGGGCTCTGCGCAGACGGTCCGTGACCGCGCCATAGGACAGACCATGGAAACCGTAGCGCCGGATCCCTTGGTCATAGAGCGCGCGCGGTAAGGCATAGGCTTCGGTCTCAAAAGTGCGCCCCCGATGAAAGGCGGTATCGAAACACGCGATCTGCAATCCCTCACCCAAGCGTTCACTGACCCGACGGATCAGCGCCAGATTATGCGGCTGATGCAAGGGCGCGAGAGGAGCATAGGAATCAAGTCTTGATAGACAGTCCGGCGTGACACGGACTGCGCCGGCAAAATCAAGCCCGCCATGGACAACCCGGTGCACAACCGCCTGCAAGGGGCGCCCCTTGATCTGCTCGTCGAGGATGGGCCAGAGCTGGTCAAAGGCTTCTGAGGCATTGGCGATCCGGGTCCCGGAGGGCAAGGCCATCTGCTCGCGCACGCCACTGCGGACAATGCGGATTGAGATGGGTTGATCCTGCGACCGGCCAAACCCTTCGATCTGGCCGCGAAACAGCTCAGGCCAACCAGCGCTGGCGGCAAAGGCGGCGAACTTGAGCGAAGATGACCCCGCATTGAGGGTCAACATCAAAGGCACGATCTCGGTCATCATTCAGCGTCCGTCTGGGTCCAATCAATCAGGGCGTTGCCCGTTCTTTGCCAGCTGGAAAAGGCAATTGCGGCGGCACAGGATGCCAGCCGGGTGCGCACACTATCGGCGCGGCTGGTCAGCACAATCGGCGCCGCCGCCCCGATCACGATCCCGGCGGCTTCGGCGCGGCTGACGAAAATCAGCTCCTTGGCCATCATGTTTCCGGACTCGATATTGGGGGCGACCAGTACATCCGCCTGTCCAGCGACCTGGGAGACCAGGCCCTTGGTCCGTGCGGCTTCGGGATCCACCGCATTGTCCATCGCTAAAGGCCCATCCACCAGTCCGCCTGTGATCTGGCCCCGGTCTGCCATCTTCGACAAGATCGCGGCATCAATGGTTGAGGCCATGGCCGGATTAATCGTCTCAATCGCCGATAAAATCCCGACCTTGGGCTTGGTGATCCCGAGGGCCCGTGCCAGATCAATGGCGTTCTGGACGATATCCACCTTAGCCGTCAGGTCGGGCGCGATATTGATCGCCGCATCGGTCAGAAATAATAAATGCTCAAGGCTCGGGGCATCCATAACAAACACATGGGACAGGCGACGGCGGGTCCGCAGACCGTGCTTTTTATCGAGCACCGGCTTGAGGAACACATCTGTATGCAGGTGCCCTTTCATCAGCCCCTGGGCTTCGCCCGCGCGAATCAGGGCCACGGCCTGTTTGGCCGCTTCAAGCGGATCAAGAGCTTCGAGACAGTCGATCCCATGGAGGTTCAGGCCCGCCTCCTTGGCGGCATTATCGATTTTCTCCGGGTGACCAATCAGCACTGGCTGCATCAGTCCGGCCTCCCGCGCGGCTAAGGCCCCGCCCAGAGACGCGGCATCCTCGGGACAGACCACGGCCATGCGGAACACCGGCTCTGACGACCGGCTGGCCGCGATTAGCCGATCAAAGCGCGCGCCGGGTGTATGGCGCGGCGTCGCAGGCCGCGCCGCGGGCAGACAGCGGGAGGGCGCCTTTAGCGTTAGACGACCGTCGCCAATCGCGCCTTGAGGACCGGCAAGTGTAAAATCAAGCTCAAGACATCGGTCAGCCGTTACTTGGGTTACAGAAAGCCGGATCCGCAGGATTTCGCCCCGATGCAACACCCCGGCAAATCGGGCGGAAACGTCTAAGATATGGGTCCCTGGCCCGGTCAGAGACTCCGACAAGACCCGAGAGAACAGAGACAAAAGATAAAGCGAAGGCGCCTCGGCCTCGGACAGTCCGTCGCCGTCGGGATCATAGTCGGGCATGAAGCGCGGATCGGCATGACCGCTGGCCTCGGCAAACAGGGCCAGATCCGAGGCATCCAGCAAGATCGATTGTTCGATCTGATCGCCGATGGCCCAGTCACTCCAGAGTTTGATGGTCATGCGCGCGTCCCCTTTTGACTGGCTCATGTGCAGGTCGGTCTAGACCTGACAGACCCCTGTGTCAGCCTTGCGACAGCCCCCTGTGGCCACTTGTCTCACGATCAGGTTCGCGATGACATTTTGGTGTCTTATGCCGAATTTTTGCACGCCCCACCTGAACAGTTGCGGTTTAAATCCCATATCGGGATGTGACCTTAAGCGTTTATCAGCAAGGGGCTGGTAATAAACGCGAAACATGGGGAGCAAGCATGGCAACGTCTTTTCAAAACTTCAAACTAGACCCGAAACTGGCGGGCTTTGTTATTCCGGCTATCGTGGCTGTGGCCGTCGGTATCTTTGCGCTGGGCAAGACCGTGGAACCGGGCAATGTCGGCGTGAAAATCCGAACCCTGGGACCTTTAGCCGGTGTGCAGTCAGAGCCTCTCGGATCGGGTTGGCATCTGAACGGAATTGGCGAGCGGATCATTGAATATCCGGTCATCCAGCGCACCTATACCTACACAAAAGAAGAGGATGAGCGCGGAAAGGAAAACGAAGAGATCGTTTTCAGCGACAACACAGGCCTCCTCATGACGGCCGATGTGGCCGTCACGCTCCGTGTAAGTGCCGATAGTGCACCAAAGCTGTTTGAAACCTACCGCTTGTCGTTTGATCAACTTCTCGACGGTCCGATCCGCAACGATGTGCGTTCGGCCATTGCGGCGGAATCTGAAAAAGTGCCGGTGGAAACCCTCTATTCCGGCGGTCGCCAGGCGGTGATCCAGCGCGCCTTTGCCCAGGTCAACGCCAAGTGGAGCAAGCTTGGCGTCAATGTCAGCCAACTCGACTGGATTGGTACGATCCGTTATCCGGACTCTGTTGTGGAGCAGATCAACAACAAGACCAAACTGGAACAGGAAGCCATTGCCGCCCGGGCCCTGGCCGCCAAGGCCGAAGCCGAAGCCGCCGCTCAGATTGCCAAGGCAAAGGGTGAGGCGGAATCGATCCGCATCGTCAACGAAGCCCTTTCGCAGAGCCCGCGCTATGTTGAACTGCGGGCCGTGGACAAATGGGACGGCAGGCTGCCGCAAGTGACCGGCGGAGCCACCCCGTTCGTGACCATCCCGCAAAAGCGCGACTAATCCGTCTGCTCAGTACTAATAACTACGGGCCGTCCTCTCGCGGGGGCGGCCCGTTTCGTTTTGGCAGTTTTAACGCGGACAAAGACAAAGGTTCGACTAGCGTTTTGTCAGCCCCTAACGCTCCATTGCCCCTTTTCCAGCAAGTATTTTTGCTCGAAATTTTTCAATCCGGGACAGCTGCGTGGCTTCCGTCTTGGCCCCGCTCAAACTGATAACATAGCTTTTCTGGCGACCGGGGGTCAGAGCGTGAAAGGCCTCGGCGAGCTCTGGATCCTGATCCAACGCGGCCACCAGCGTATCCGGAAGATCCAATTCCTCTGGCGTCCTGGCGGGGCGAATGCCCGCTGCGGCATAGCCCATGGCTTCGACAAGATAGGCTCGGATCACGGGTGCCATGCCCATGACGGCCTCATTGTCTCGAAAGCAGATCATATCCGGGTAGCGCGTGTTCGGCCCCTGCCGTTCGAGCACCCCGTCCGGATCGGTCATCAAGGCTGCGTTGAAAAAGGATAATCTGAAATCACCTCGAAACGCCCCGACAACGGCTATATTGCGACCGGCGTGCATGTAGCAAGGATGTCCCCACTTCACCGTCTCGAAAAGTCCCGCGTCGCGGCAAATATGACGAAGCGCATGGAGTCCTTCAGCCCATGGCCGAGTTGAGCAATCCGATGTCGCAAAGCGGTCGCACCGCCCGCAACCCTTGGTGAAATAGTCATCAATGGCGGTGATCACGATGCCTGCCCCAGCGTCAGACTGCCGACAACATCTCAAAGCCGCCGTAGATCAGTCGGCTGCCATCAAAGGGCATGGGATTGGCATCCGGCTGCATGCGCGGATCGGCCATGATCTTTTCCCAACCGGCATTGCGCGTGTCTTTGTCTGGCCAGGTGACCCACGAAAACACGATGCTTTCATCGTCTTTGCGCAGGACCGCCGTGTGAAAGGAGTTGATCTTCCCTTCGGGGACATCGTCGCCCCAACATTCAACCACAGTGAGCGCGCCGTGCTCTTTGAAGATCAGCGCCGACTTTTCGGCATGTTTCAAATAAGCGGCTTTATTGGCCGTGGGCACGGCCGCCATAAATCCATCAACGTAAGCCATTGTCCCGCTCCTCTTTCCAAAGATCTCAATTATAAAACACACAGGCCTCAGAAGCCGCCACTACACCGTGGCCTTTGCCCCCTCAACATAGGCGGCGAAACTGTCGAGGATGGCTTGCCAGCCGTCCCGTTGCATCTCGATGGGGTTTTGGCCCTCTGGATCGAACGTCGTGACGACCCGGGTGACGGCCCCCTCCTTCGTAAAGGTCGTGCGCGCCAGACGCCCATCGTCCAGACGCAGGCTGAGGGCGTGCGGGGCCTCGACCGCTTTATAGGTGGCTTCAAAGTCAAAACCGAATGACCCGTCCCGGGCTTCCATGCGGGCGATGTGCTTGCCGCCGACGCGCAGATCCACGGACGCCGACGGACAATGCCAATCGGGCAATGCCTGGTTCCACTGGGTGATCGCATCAGCTGATGTATAGGCGCGCCACGCCGTATCGGGCGTGGCCTCAACGACCGTTACAATGGTGATGGGACTGGGCATTAGGGCGTCTCGGACATAGCGGTGTGATTAATGCCGCATGGCGACACATGCGGGTCCGCTTGTAAAGCCAATGTCGAAACAAAGGTCTTTCTCGATCACGTCCCCCGCGGCTTAGCCCGGGTTGTGGGGTCGGCGTTGGCCGGGTCTTCGGGCCAGACATGGCGCGGATAGCGGCCTTTCATTTCGGTGCGTACCTCTTTCCAGCTCCCGGCCCAGAAGCCGGGCAGATCGCGGGTCGTCTGCACGGGGCGCTGAGCGGGCGACAGAAGACTTAAGGTCAGGGGCACCTTGCCGCCCGCGAGGCTCGGGTGCACCTTGAGGCCATAAAGCTCTTGAACCCGCACCGCGAGGCGCGGCCCGCCCTCAGCCGCATAATCAATACGCAAGCGTGACCCCGTGGGCACAGAGAGCCGCTCGGGGGCCAGCTTATCAAGCGATTGGCTCAGGGCCCAGGGAATCAAGGTCCCCACAGCGGCCGCAAGGGTACTGTCACTAAGGTCCGACAGGCGTTTGACGCCGCCAAGAATGGGGGTGAGCCAGTCATCCAGACGGTCCATCAAGGCCGCATCTGACAGATCCGGCCATTCCGGATCAAAACCGCGCAGGAAGGCGACCCGGCTGCGCAGGCTTTGGCTTTCCTCACCGAAGGCCAAGACGGACAAGCCCTTGCGCAGCACTTCCTGTTTCAGCGCTTCGGCCAGCATCGCCGGGGTTACACTATCGAGGCGACGGCTTTCGAGCACCAGTTTGCCGAGACAGAGTTCCGAGACCGCCCGCACCCGCCCTTGATCATCGAGGGTAATGGTCTCCTGGCGGACCAGTCGGTCCTTGAACCGGGTTTTCAGCGCTTCCGGATCGAGCGGGGCTGCCAGAAGGATCCGATCCTGACTGCTGCCGCCCCCCAGATCGCCGACTGCCAAGGCTTCAGCCCGGGCCAGGGCATCGCTGGGCTCGACAAATACCCCGCGCCCATTGGCCATGACAAAGGAGCCAGGCTTGCCCACACGCGGCAGAGCCACCCGCTCGGGCCAGGCTTCGGCCAACAACAGCGCGGCCTCAGCGTCCGTCGTTCGTCCGGTGTCTTCGGATTGCGCTTTGCGTGTCTCCTGGACAAGGCGGCTCCAGTCCGTCGCC
>JBKBWB010000107.1:0-6867 GCA_046289215.1 Asticcacaulis sp.
ATGCGATTCTCGGCGCACTGGGCGAAGGGGATATCGGCGATCATTTCCCCCCCACCGATCCCAAGTGGAAGGGCGCATCGTCCGACCAGTTTCTGCTCTGGGCAGCCGAACGCGTGCATGCCGTGGGTGGGAAAATAATCAATGTTGACGTGACCCTGATCTGCGAGCAGCCCAAGATCAAGCCGCACCGCGACGCCATGCGTCAGCGCCTGTGTGAGCTTCTGGGCCTTGCCCCCGATGCCGTTAGCGTCAAGGCGACCACCACCGAGAAAATGGGCTTTACCGGGCGCGGCGAAGGGCTGGCCGCCCAAGCGATCTGCCTGATCGAGCGCCCCGCCCCCGAGGCCGCCCCCGAGGCCGCCTCCGTCACGGCGACCTCTGCATGAGCCCCGATCTGGCCACCGAGGTCATCCGCCTCGCCCGTGAGCGCGGCCTGTGGCTGGCCACGGCGGAAAGCTGTACCGGCGGCCTGATCGCTGCGGCCCTGACCGATGTGCCCGGCTCGTCCGCGGTGCTGGGCTATGGCGTGACGACCTATTCCAATGCCGCCAAGACCCGGCTTTTGGGGGTGCCGAGTGTCCTGTTCGAGACCGTCGGCGCGGTATCAGAGCCCGTGGTCGCCGCCATGGCCGAGGGGGCCTTATCCCTCAGCGGGGCGGATCTTTCGGTCTCGGTCTCGGGCATTGCCGGTCCCGGCGGCGGCACCGACACCAAGCCGGTGGGGCTGGTCTGTTTTGGCCTCGGTATCCGGGGACAGGCTCCACAGACCCAAAGCGTGCGCTTTGGGGCCGAGTTGGACCGGGCCACGATCCGCACCAAGGCCCGTGACCATGCCCTTAACCTGCTGCTGGACCACCTGAGGCGTTGAGCGCCGTTGCGCCATAGAGCGTGCGAGCCCGCGCTTCAAAACTGGCCATCAGGCGGCTGACCGCCTTATCGAAATTGGCCTGAAGCATCATGTCCAGCAGCGGCGACTTGAAGGCAAAGTCGATTTCGAACTGGACCTCACAGCCCCCGGGATGGGGAACAAACACCCAGACATTGCTGAGGTGCCGGAACGGCCCCCGCACCAGCGCCACATCAATGCGCCGACGCCCGGCATCGCGGGTCACGCGGGTGGTGAAACGCTCATTGAGCACCTTGAACCCCACCGCAGCTTCGGCCTCCAGGGTCGTGACCCCTTCGGACACGGTCTTCTCATCCCACACCCGCATGGCGGAGATCCAGGTGACAAATTCCGGATAGCGGCGCACGTCCCCGACCAGGGTAAACAGTTGATCGGGACTATAGGGCAGGACGCGACGAACGGTATGACGCGGCATTAGCGGCCCTGAAGCTGGGCCTCGCGCGCCTTACGCAGGCGGGCGAAGTCATCCCCGGCGTGGTGCGACGAGCGCGTCAGCGGGCTGGACGACACCATCAGGAAGCCTTTGGCATAGGCAATCGACTCATAGGCCTTGAACTCTTCGGGCGTGACAAAGCGGTCGATGGCCGCATGCTTGCGGGTCGGCTGAAGGTACTGGCCGATGGTGATGAAATCGACGCCCGCCGAGCGCATGTCGTCCATCACCTGCATCACTTCTTCCTTGGCCTCGCCCAGACCCACCATGATGCCCGACTTGGTGAACTGGGACGGATCGCGCTCCTTGACTCGCTCCAGCAAACGCAGGGAGTGATAGTAGCGCGCGCCCGGACGGATCTTGAGATAGTTGCGAGGGACGGTTTCCAGATTGTGGTTGAACACGTCCGGCTTGGCGTCGATGACGATCTCCGCCGCGCCATCCTTGCGCAGGAAGTCCGGGGTCAGGATTTCAATGGTGGTCGCGGGCGATTGCAGGCGGATCTGGCGGACCACCTCGGCAAAGTGTGCGGCCCCGCCATCGCTCAGGTCATCCCGATCGACCGAGGTGATGACCACGTGGTTCAGCCCCATCTGGGCCACGGTATCGCCGACGCGGTTCGGTTCATCGGGATCGAGCGGCTGAGGCAGGCCGGTCTTGACGTTACAAAACGCGCAGGCCCGCGTGCAGGTATCCCCCATGATCATCAGCGTGGCATGCTTTTGGGACCAGCATTCACCGATGTTGGGGCATGCGGCCTCTTCACAGACCGTGTGCAGCTTGGCGCCCTGAACCAGAGCCTTGGTGGCGTTATAGCCCGCCGATCCGGGGGCCTTGACCCGCAGCCAGTCCGGCTTGCGCAGCACCGGTGATTCCGGACGGTTCTGCTTTTCGGGGTGACGCAACGCAGGGTTCGACACGGTATTGATCAGATTGACCATGGGACGGGCTTCCAGGCCTTCTAAAAAGCGGTATCAGGGTCCAGATAAGCAGCAGCCTGACACACAAATGAGAACGTTGGGCCGTTACATCGGCCTTTCGGCGGCTAAGATCAAGCGATCTGCGATCACGACTGTTTTCAAGGCGTGAGTCTCAGCCTCAAATGGGGCCCGAACAGGGGGATTTAAGGGGTATGCGAACAATGAAAACCAGTTTGTCGCGTTGGCTCTGGGTGATCCTGTTCGCCAGCCTCGCCGTTGGCTGCAAACCCAAGCCCCCGGCTGCCGCCTCGGGCATAGCCGACAGCCGCACACCCTCGGCCTTGGCCCCTGAATTCTATCCCCCGCGCGGATTTGTCTGGTCCGGGGTGACGCTCGCCGGTCACGATATGCGCTATGGCGTGGCGGCTCCGCCGGTGCGACCGCGCGGCCATGTCCTGATTCTCAGCCCCTTTGGCACCCCGGCCGAAGTGAGCTTTGAACTGGCGTCGCGCCTGATGGAAACCGGACCGAAACAATCGGGCGGAGCAACCGTCTGGCTTCTGGATCTGCCGGGCAGCGGCGGCAGCGCGCGGATCGAGGGGGACCTTCCCGAAGATTATTACACGCAACTGGCCCCCAAGGTGCTGAATGGCTTTATCCGCGACGTGATTCGGCCCACTGAGGCCCGGCCTCTGACTCTTGTCGCCTGGGGAGATGCGGCGGATCTGGCCCTGTCGCCCGCCTTGCAATTGCCGCCTCAGAGCCGCCGGATCCTATGGCAGACCCGGTTCAGTCAGGATGTGGGGTCCGGGAGCGGGCAAAAAGACTGGCAGCGGATCCCGCTGAACAAGCCCTTCCGCCGCGCCGATCTCACCATGGCCTGGCAGACGGCCAATCCGGACCTGCGCCAGCCCCAACCTGGCCCGGATCACAGTCAGGCGATGAATGACGCTCGCCCGGATCTGCGCCAGCCGGCCCATCTTAAACGGCTCAACACGCCTGTCTTATGGATCCTGACCCCAGCGGATCCCCCAGCCGAGTCGCGGCTGTGTGCCCAGATGTCGGACTGTAAGGCCCTGAGTCTGCCCGCGCCCGGCGAATCAGACCGCGCCCTGCCCGCCCACCTGTGGCAGGCCGAGGCCCCGCGCGAGGCTCTGTTTGATCAAGCCCACGCCTTTCGCGCTTTGGGTCAATAGCAAAGGCCGATTTTCTCGTCAGGCGGGAAAAATGGGCATAAAAGCCGCCCTCACGCATTGTTACTGATCTTTTCTTTGGACGCCTGTCGCATTAGGGTCAAACCAAAACCAGATCCTAACCTTGGGGCAGGAAACGTTCATGGTACCTCAGTTCGACCCGAAAAAGGGTCAGATTAGCCTGATTGATCGGTTGATCGCTGCGCGGAAACAGTTTGGCGGCAAGCGAGTGATCCTCGAGGATCAAGACCGCAAGCCCATGACCTATACCGACGTGATCCGCGCCGCCTTTGTGCTCGGCCGCAAGATCGCCGGTTTGACGCGTGAGGCTGAGCCAGTCGGGATCATGCTGCCGACCTCCAGCGGGGCCGTGATCACCTTTTTTGCCCTGCACACCATCGGACGCGTGCCGGTGATGATCAATTTCACCGCCGGGATCCCCAATGTGCGCGGGGCGATGAAAGCCGCGGGGGTCAAGCGTGTCCTGACCGCGCGCCGCTTTGTCGAACAGGCCAAGCTCGATGATCTGGTGGCCGGCATGGCCCAGGATGTCGAGATCATCTGGCTCGACGATATCCGCAAGACCATCGGCCTTCAGGACAAGATGTTCGGCTTGATGGCGGGTCAATTCCCCGAGCAGTTTGCCCACAAGGCCAAGCCGTCGGACACCGGCGTGATCCTGTTCACCTGGGCAGTTTTGGCACACCCAAGGGGGTTGTGCTCACTCAAGGCAACCTGGTGTCCAATGTCGTCCAGATCTCGACCTTCATCGAGATGGACCCAGAATGGGTCGTGTTTAACCCCTTGCCGATGTTCCACAGCCTTGGGCTGACGGGGGGCATGTTCCTGCCGCTCTTTTTGGGCATGAAGGCGTTCGCTTATCCGTCGCCGCTGCATGTCAAGCAGATCCCCAGTCTGATTCGGGAAACCAAGGCGGCGCTTCTGTTCGCCACCGACACCTTCCTCAACCAATATGCCCGGGCGTCTGAGCCCGAGGATTTGTCGGGGCTCAAATTCATCGTTTGCGGCGCCGAAAAGGTCCGCGACGAGACTCACAACACCTTTGCCACCCGTTTTGGCGGTGTGCGTGTGCTCGAAGGCTATGGCGTGACCGAAGCGTCTCCCGTGCTGTCGGTCAATCACCCCGAGGATAATCACCGGGGCACAGTGGGACCGCTGCTGCCCGGGATCGAACACCGACTTGAGCCCGTCGAAGGGATCCCCGAGGGCGGTCGCCTGATCGTGCGCGGTCCCAACGTCATGGCGGGCTATCTCAATATCGAGAAACCGGGTGTGATCGATGCCCCGGTCGGTGGCTGGTACGACACCGGCGATATCGTCAGCATCGACGCCAAGGGAATGGTGCGCATCCTCGGACGAGCCAAGCGCTTTGCCAAGATCGGCGGCGAGATGATCTCGCTGATGGCGGTGGAACGGCTCGCCCAAGAAGTCTGGCCCGACGGCCATCACGCGGTGGTGGCCATAGCGGATCTGAAAAAGGGCGAGCGGCTGGTGCTGATGACCGATCAACGCGATGCCGACCTCAGCCAGCTGAGCGCCCATGCCCGGGCCACAGGCACAACGGAACTGGCCGTGCCCAAGGCGCTGATGAAAGTGATGGAGCTGCCTGTCCTCGGGTCGGGCAAGACCGATTACGTCAGCGTCCAGAAGCTGGTCGAGATCGAAGGCGTCGGCCGCAAATAGACCCCGCACACCGAGCGGCACACCCGACGCTTGGACATTCTGTCCAATTGTTCCGGCGGCCGCCGCCTCATAGGTCCCCTGCAACTGAAGTGTAAGGGGATCTCCATGTCTTTGTCTTTCCGCGACCTCATTTTGGGCGGCGTATCTGCTCTGGCGTTTGCGTCTCCGGCATTGGCCGTTGAGCCGGTGGACGGCCGCGATCTTCAGACGGTCATCGTCACTGCCAAAAAAGACCCCAATGATCCGGCGGTGGTGGCCGAAGCGCGTGCCCGTCTGTCGGAAACCCCGGGCGGGGTCGCCGTCGTGGCCAACGAGACCTATGCGGATCGCTATGCCCTGACCCTTGGCGATACCCTCGGCCAGGTGGCGGGCGTCTTTGCTCAGAAAAAGTTCGGCGAAGACAGCCGCTTTGCCGTCCGGGGTTCGGGGATTGGCAACAATATGCACAACCGGGGTAGCTGGTTGGCGATTGATGGCGTGCCGATCAATCTGGCGGACGGATCGGGGGATTTCCAGGAGCTGGATCCCCTCACGGCCCGCTATATCGAAGTCTATAAGGGCGGCAATGCCCTGCGCTTTGGCGGGGCCCAGCTGGGCGGCGCGGTCAATTTTGTCACGCCGACCGGCCACAATGCCGGGTTCAACCAGAAGCTCCGCATCGAAGGCGGCAGCTTCAAGACCCTGCGCCTGCACGGGGCTGTGGCCGGGGTTGTGGGCAACACCGATTACTATGCTGCCCTCACCCACACCCGGGCGGATGGCTGTCGGCAGCACAGCGACCAGCGCGCCAAACGCCTGACCCTCAGCATCGGCCAGACCTTTGGCGAAGGCCGCGACCTGCGCCTGATCCTTCAGGTCAATGATATCGATCAGGAAATCCCCGGGTCGCTCACTCTGGCTCAGGCGCTGAACAGCCCCAAACAAACCACCGACGCCCTGACGGTCCTGCGGAACACCAGCCGCGAGGTCAAATCGGTGCGCGCCACGCTGCAGGGCCATTGGGCGCTGAATGACGACTGGCGTCTGACGGGGGGGCTCTATGCCACGGGCAAGGAACTTGACCATCCGGTGTCGATCTTCATTGATCAGGACTATCAAAACTATGGCGCCTTTGCGCGGCTGGACGGAGAATTTACCGTTGGCAATCAACGGGGTGACCTGTTCGCCGGGGTCAATCTGCGCCGGGGCCAGACAGGGGCCAAGACCTTTGCCAATGCCAACAGTGCCCGGGGGATGATGATTGGCCGCGCTCAGCAAAATGCCGAGGCCGTGGATCTGTTCGGTGAAGCGCGTTTGTTCCTGACCGACGACGTCGCCTTTATCGCCGGGGGCACCTATGGCTGGACCCGCCGCGACTATGTCAACCAGCTGAACCGGGCCAATAACACCCAAAAGACCTTTGACTGGTTCGCGCCGCGTCTGGGGCTTCTGTGGGAAAACGCTGCCGGAACCCAGGTCTTTGCCAACCTGACCCGCTCGCTTGAGGCCCCGACCTATGGGGCACTGGTCCAGGGGGCGGTCCCCAACTTTGTGCCCGTTGAGCCCCAGGATGCCTGGACCGCCGAGATCGGTACCCGGGGGCGTCTCGATGGGCTGATCTGGGACCTGACCCTCTATCGCGCCGAAATCCGCAAGGAGATGCTGAGCTATATCGTCAGCCCGGATATCCCCGCATCGACCTTTAACGCCAACAAGACCGTGCATCAGGGC
>JBKBWB010000108.1:0-6851 GCA_046289215.1 Asticcacaulis sp.
TCGATCCGTTCGCTGACCCGCTTGCGGTTATGATAATGGACACTGAGGCCAAAAGCCCGGGCTCTGCGGGCCAGGGCTTGTCCGATCCGGCCCATGCCAACAATCCCGAGGCGCTTACCGAACAGCCGTCGCCCGAGCATCCACGTCGGCGACCAATGGGAAAACTCACCGCGTTGGACAATCCCGGCCCCCTCCACGATCCGGCGCGAGACGGCGAGGATCAGGCCAAGGGTCATTTCGGCCGTGTCTTCGGTCAGGACACCGGGCGTGTTGGTGACAATCAGCCCGCGCCCCACCGCCGCCTCGACATCGATGTGGTCGACCCCGACGCCATAGTTGGCGATCATTTTCAGCTCTGGCCCGGCCGCGCTCAATATTTCGGCATCGATCTTGTCATTGAGGGTGGTGACCAAAACCTCGGCGCGACCCAGTGCCGCCGCCAGCACGTCACGTGGCATAGTGCCATCATGCAGGTAAAGCTCAGTCTGGAACAGTTCGCACATCCGGGTCTCGACCGGATCCGGAAGCTTGCTCGTCAGGACGACCTTTAACCGGCGTGCTGTCATGCGAAAATGGCCTTTGTGTTGGTGACCTGTTAACCAAAGCCTTAGAACCTCTTATCCGGACGATGCAACCCGTCCGGTCGGCCCCATCGGGGTTTAACCCATTCTTTGTGTCCACCCGCAAGAGCCAAACGTCTGTGAAAAGAACCTTTCTTCTGGCTGCCTGTCTGCCTTGCCTGATTGTGGCGCTGGGTACCGGCGTCTCGGGCTGGGCTTACGCAGATGATCCGTTGTCGGATAACCCTTCCGGGCTTCCTGTTCCACGCTGGGTGACGCTTAAATCCAGCAAGATCAACGCCAGGAGCGGACCCAGCACCACCCATAGGATCCTTTGGCAGTACAGGGCCAAGGGATTGCCCGTGCTCATCGTCAGCGAGACCCGCGAATGGCGACAGATCTGTGATCCGGATGGGGGGACCTCTTGGGTTCAGAAAAACCTGTTGGATGGCCGCCGGGGTGTGGCGCTCTGGAGCCGTGAGCGACTGCCACTTCGGGCCAAGGCGCGCGAGGAAGCGGAAATCCGGGCTTATCTTCGTCCACGCGCTCTAGCGTCTCTGGAGACCTGCAAGGACGGCTGGTGCCGGATCAAGGTCAAGGGGCAGGCCGGATGGGCCCCAGAAAGTGCGCTATGGGGCACTGCTTCGCCTACGGTCTGCCAGGGACATCTTCCAAGCCGATCTTGACGGCAGAGGTTGAGGCGGCGGCCCGGATCGTGTAGCGCAGAAGGCTATCGTCTGTAATCGGGCCCGAGGGGGTCCCGAGGAGCCCGCATCTGATCATGTCCGAACGTCCTTCTTCTTTTGATACCGAAGCCCTGCTGTCCTGTGCGCGCGGGGAAATGTATGGTCCGGGCAATGCCCAATTGCCGGCACCGCCGATGCTGATGATGGACCGGATCAATCTGATCACGATCGACGGCGGCGCAAACGGAAAGGGTTTCATCGAAGCGGAACTCGATGTCACGCCGGAAGCCTGGTTCTTTGCTTGCCACTTCATCGGCGATCCAGTCATGCCGGGCTGCCTGGGTCTGGATGCCATGTGGCAGCTGGTCGGGTTCTTCCTCGGTTGGACCGGCGCCCCGGGCCGTGGCCGGGCTCTGGGTGTGGGCGAGGTGAAATTCACCGGACAGGTGACCCCGAATGTCAAAAAAGTGACCTACCGTATCGACATGAAGCGCGTGATTACCCGCAAGCTCATCATGGGGGTTGCAGACGGGGTTGTTCTCGCCGACGGCAACCCGATCTATTCTGCATCAGATCTTCGTGTGGGGCTGTTCGACGCCAAAGACTTGGTCTAACCCGGAAACTGGCCTCATAATGGGGTGACGTAAAGCCAGCCCATCTGAGGCTGGGTCGGTATCAAGACTGGGAAGAGAACGCCTATGCGTCGTGTCGTCGTAACGGGTCTGGGGATTGTCTCCTCGATTGGCACTGGAATCGAAGCGGTTACGCAATCTTTGCGAACGGCTGAATCCGGGATCATCGCCGCACCTGAATACGCAGAACTGAATTTCCGCTGTCAGGTGCATGCGGCCCCCAAGGTTGCAGACTGGCAGACTCTGGTGGATCGCCGGGCGGCGCGGTTTCTCGCCCCCGGAACGGCCTATGCCCACATCGCCATGGAACAGGCCATGGCCAATGCCGGGCTGTCCGCCGAAGAGATTTCACATGAACGGATTGGCTTGATTGTCGGCGAGGGCGGCCCGTCCACCCGCGCCATCATCGAAGCGGCCGAAATTACTCGCGACAAAGGCCCCAAGCGGGTCGGTCCGTTTGCTGTGCCCAAGGCCATGTGCTCGGGGCCATCGGCGGCCTTGGCCACCTGGTTCAAGATCCGGGGCATCAACTATTCGATCAGCTCCGCCTGCGCGACCTCGGTGCATTGCATTGGTGCCGCAGCCGAGCAGATCGCATGGGGCAAACAGGATCTGATGTTTGCCGGTGGTACCGAAGAGCTGGATTGGACCCTGTCAAACCTGTTCGACGCCATGGGCGCGATGTCGAGTGCCTATAACGACCGTCCGTCGGTCGCTTCAAGGGCCTATGACAAGAACCGTGATGGGTTTGTGATCGCGGGCGGAGCCGGGATTGTCGTGCTCGAAGAGTACGAGCGCGCTAAAGCGCGCGGGGCCAAAATCTGGGCCGAAGTTGTGGGCTATTGCGCCAATTCCGACGGCTACGACATGGTCGCCCCGTCTGGCGAAGGCGCGGAGCGCTGCATGCGCGAGGCCATGCGTCTGGCGGGCAATCGCAAGATCGACTACCTCAATCCGCACGGCACTTCGACACCGGTCGGCGACGAGCGGGAAATGGGCGCGGTCCGGGCGGTATTCGGCGAGGCCATGCCGCACATCTCCTCGACCAAGTCGATCACGGGTCACTCTTTGGGGGCGGCGGGCGCTCAGGAAGCCATCTACTGCCTGCTGATGCAGGAGCACGGCTTCGTGGCGGAAAGCGCCCACATCGAAGAGCTGGATCCCCAGTTCGAGGGCATGCCGATTGCCCGGTCACGCATCGACACCCCGTTGACCACGGTCATGTCTAACAGCTTCGGCTTTGGCGGCACCAATGGCTCGGTGATCTTCTCTCGCGCTGACCTTTAAGTTTCAGATTATACAAGGACAAAGCCATGTCGGACGGCAGCTGGAATTTTCCCAAGGGCGATCTGATGCGGGGCAAAAAGGGCCTCGTGATGGGAATTGCCAACCATAATTCGATTGCCTGGGGGATTGCCTCGCAACTGGCCGCCCAAGGGGCGGAAATGGCCTTCACCTATCTTGGCGAAGGTCTGGAGCGTCGGGTGCGTCCGTTGGCCGATGAGGCCGGGGTTCAGCATCTGATTCCCTGTGATGTGACCGACGATGCCTCGATGGACACCGCCTTTGCCCGGCTCAAAGAGGTGTTCGGCGAGATCGACTTCCTGGTGCACTCGGTAGCCTTTGCCAACAAGAACGAGCTGAAGGGTTCGTTCGTCGAAAACACTACCCGCGACGGCTTCCTGACCGCGATGAATGTTTCGGCCTTCAGCTTTGTCGACAGCGCCCGCCGCGCGGCGGAACTGATGCCGAACGGCGGCTCGATGATCACCATGACCTATCTGGGGTCCGAGCGGGTCATCCCGAACTACAACACCATGGGGGTCGCCAAGGCCGCCCTCGAAGCCTCGACCCGCTACATTGCCCGCGACCTGGGCCCGAAACAGATCCGCGTCAATGCGATCTCGGCCGGGGCCATGCGCACCCTGTCGCTGGCCGGGATTTCTGGTGGCCGCAGCATGATCTCCCAAGGCCGCGCCTTCTCGGCGCTCAAGGAAGACACCTCGATGGAGGGTGTGGCCGGTGCTGCCCTGTGGCTGCTGTCGGACCTTGGTCTGTCAACCACCGGCGAAGTGGTGCACGTCGATGCCGGGTTCCACATGATTGGCATGCCGGACGAAGACGGTTCAGACGCCTGAGCCTTGAGCCAGATTTAAGAAAAGGCCGGGTGTTCGCGCCCGGCTTTTTTTATGGGCGAGGCGCTTGCTCCGGCTCACGCTCAGGCGCATAGGCCCGCAGGAACCGGGCCACGGCTTCGCGGGCCCGGGCCGGAAGATCCGCCTCTGTGCAGACTTGCGGGGCCTGGAGCAAGGCCCGAACGTGAATCTGTCCCTTGAGCATGCCCAGAAAGAACTCGGCGGCTTGGACGGGATCGGGCACCTCAATCTGACCGCTGGCCTGCTCATCGAACAGAAACGCGGCAAGGGTGTGAAGCGCGGCTTCGGGACCGGAGGCAAAATAACGTTGGGCCAGATCTGCATTGTCATGACTGGTGCTCGCCAGCAGCGTCATGATCCCGGTATAGGCCTTATCGAGGTAGAGCCGCAGCACCCGTTGCGCATAGGATTCCAGCACAGATGTGAGCGTTTGATCTGGGTCGGTCCGCGCAAGGGCCGACGCGATCTCCAGACGGCGTGCGGCCACGACCTCTTCAAGCAAGCCTTCCTTTGAGCCGAAGCGGTTATAGAGCGTTTGCTTCGAAACCCCGGCCCGACGCGCCACTTCAGCGAGCGAGACATTGAAGCCTTGCTCACAAAAGGTGTCATTCGCCGCCCTTAAAATGGCCTCGGTCTTTTTCGCGTCGGTAACACCTGCGGGTCTGGGCATGGGACCTCAGTGGACGTCTGGCGCCGGTGCCGCACCGGCTTTGGGTTTCGAGAACAGCACCGCCACGGCAGCGAGGGCACTCAGGCTGGCGAGGAATAAAAAGGCATCCCCAAAGGCCAGCACCGAGGCCTGTTTCTGCAACATGCCCCAAAAGGCCTTGGTGCCCGCCGCTTCAGGATCGGCAAGCCCCAAGCCCTGCATGCGGCCAATCAAAGTGTTCAGGGTCTCCAGTGCCCGCTCATCGGTCGCGGTGATGCGCTCAGACAGTTCATGGCTATGGGCTGCTGTACGATTGCTGAGGGTGGTGGCCAGCAGCGCCAGCCCTACAGCCCCCCCCACATTGCGAGCAAGATTGATCAGTCCCGAGGCATTCTTGACCATGTCTGGTTTCAGCGTGCTCATGCTGATGTTCTGGGCGGAGATCATTACCAGCATGATGCCGACCCCACGAATAGCCTGGACACTGGCAAACTCCCAAAAGCCCCATTGCGCCGTGACATAGTGGCCTTGCCACATGCCAAACGTCACCATGGCAAAGCCGACAAAGATCTGAAGGCGCGGGTCAATCTGTCGAGCCAGTTTTCCGGCGATGGGGGCGGTCAGGAACATGGACAGTCCTGAAATGACCATGGTCGTCCCGACCTCTGCCGAGGAATAATCGCGGATGGCATTGAGGAACAAGGGCAGCAGGAAGGTCCCGCCAAACAAGGTCGCGCCAGTGACAAAGGTCAGCAAGAACCCAATGGAAAAGTTGCTATCCGCAAACGCTCTGAGCTCAACGATCGGATTGCGATACCGCAGGCTTCGAACCACAAATCCGATTCCCGCCCCGATGCACAGGGCCGTTAGGATCAAGATGGCTTCGTCCTCGAACCAATTGACCTTGCTGCCTTCTTCCAAAACGTATTGCAGGCTCATGAGGAAGGCGGCCATTAGGCCGAGACCCCACCAGTCAAAGCCACGCGCCAGCGACGGGTCCCCCTTATCAAAGTCTCCGTAGCGCCAGACCAGAGCCAGTACCAAAAGCCCGGGCGGCACGTTGATAAAGAACAACCAATGCCAGCTGGCAATTTCGGTCAGATGTCCCCCGAGCGTTGGTCCCACGGTGGGGGCAAGGGTCACGATCAGCCCCATAACCACGCCTGCGCTGACCCGCTTTTCGGGCGGAAAGGCCGAATAGGCGACGGCAAACACGGTGGGGATCATAGCGCCGCCAAGGAAACCCTGAAGCGCCCGGCTTATGATCATCATTTCGAGGCTGGTGGACAGGCCGGTGATGACGCTCATCATCACAAACCCCAGACACGAAAAGAAATAAACGTTTCGCGTGCCCCATAGCCGTGACAGGTAGCCCGACAAGGGGATCATCACCACTTCAGGGATCAGATAGGCGGTTTGAATCCAGCTCACCTCATCGGAACTGGCCCCAATCCCGGCCTGGATCTGGGGCAGGGATGCGGCCACGATCTGGATGTCCAGGATCGCCATGAACTGACCGACCACCATGGCCCCAAAGCCGAGCATCAGGCGGGTCCAATTGATCGGGGTGGTCTCGGATACGGGGACGCTCATGACGGCGCTCATGATCGCGCTTAGGGCCGCTCAGACCGGCTGGCCATGGCAGGCGGGATGCGGGCCGCTTCGGCAAACCCGGTTGTGCCCTGGCTTTTTGTATCGACGGTGACCTTGATCGACAGACCCGGGCGCAGCGCCGCGGCCAGGGGATCACGCGGGTCCACGGCAATCCGTACGGGCACGCGCTGAACGATCTTGGTGAAATTGCCCGTGGCATTCTCGATCGGGATCAGGGCGAACTCCGAGCCCGTCGCCGGTGCGAAACTGTCCACCTGACCTTTCAGTGTTTTGCCGGGAAAGGCGTCGGCATGCAGACTGACGCTTTGTCCAATGGCCAGCTTAGCGACCTGGGTTTCCTTGAAATTGGCGACCACATAGGTCTGGCCCAGCGGGACCAGCTGCATCAATTGCTGTCCCGGGCGCACATAAAGCCCTTCACGCACGGCCCGTCCGCCGACGACACCCGCGCGCGGTGCCCGAAGGACGGTGCGGTCGAGATCAAGGCGGGCCTGATCGACGAGGGCTTCGGCTTCTGTGAGTTGGGCCAAGGTCTGGGCCTTGACGCCGCCAAG
>JBKBWB010000109.1:0-6847 GCA_046289215.1 Asticcacaulis sp.
CGATGGTACTTCGTCTTAAGGCGCGGGAGAGTAGGTCGCCGCCAGGTCTACACGATACAGAACCAACCCTTCCTTACAATCACAACAACCTCCCGCCCAAAACGGGAGGTGTTCGCGTCTGGGCTACACCCCTCCGTAGCCAACGCACCGTTCCGGAGGCGCGCCCATCGCAACCCTCCAGACCGACCCTCGCGGGGTGGAGCAGCCCCGTCTGAAACGCCCCAGCGCTTCAGACAAACAAAAATGACCGGGCGACGCTCACCGCCGGTCCAGACCTACCATCGCGGGGTGGAGCAGCCCGGTAGCTCGTCAGGCTCATAACCTGAAGGTCGTCAGTTCAAATCTGGCCCCCGCAACCATCTCCTAAAATACCCTTCCAAACACACTAACCCGCTCGCCCAACAAGCCAGCGGGAAAAATGCGTCGGCACCGCCGTGGACATCATCCATCGCGCCGACGCGGCGATCCACACGCCAGCAGCGGCACAACGTCGTGAGCCCGCCCGCAACGTGGGTTGCGAGCGCAGGAGGCAGGGTTTTTATCTATTGGTTTCGCTATACTCGATAGAGATTCGCTGGCAAGAGAGATCAGATGGCACAAGGACTCAGTCACATCACATTTATAGTCCGAGATCTCGACAAAATGGAATTGTTGCTTGTGAACGTATTTCACGCTCGCAAGGTTTACGACAGCGGATCAAGAACCTTTTCGATTTCCAAGGAACGATTTTTTCTTGTAGGTGATGAACTTGGAACTGAAGGCGCATCTGCGCCAGTTTGGATCGCGACAATGCAAGGGGAGCCCTTGCCTTCGCGGACCTACAATCATGTTGCCTTCAAGATCGATGAAGCAAGTTATGATGAGCGTTTCGAAGCGATAAGGGCATTGGGACTCGAGGTTCGCGAAAGCCGTCCTCGGGTCGAGGGTGAAGGACGTTCAATATATTTCCACGACTTCGACAATCATCTTTTCGAGCTGCATACAGGAACACTATTCGAACGGCTGAAACGGTATGCCGAAGGGAACTGAAGGTCACTCCAGTACCTCCACGAGGTCGATGTTGTTGACGATCTGCAAGTCCCAGGCGTTCTCCTGAACCGGCAGGATATTGGTGTCAAAGCAAACGGACAACAAACCGCCTCACCCTCGTTCCGGTTCTGTGATCAGACCCTCTTCCTTTGCGACGATATAGGGGACGAGCATCTGGCCGGTGACGTTGGTCATGGTGCGGATCATGTCGACCACGCGGTCAACGGCGGCCAGCAGACCAATGCCTTCGAGTGGCAGGCCGGCTGCGCCGAGGGTCAGGCTCAGCATGACAATAGCCGTTCCCGGCACGCCGGCAGTGGCCAGGGTCCCGAGCACGGCAGTAAAGGCAATGATGCCATAGTGGCCGATGTCGAGCGGAATGCCGTAGAAGCGGGCAATGAAGATCGCGGCGATGGCCGGGAAGATCGCGCCGCACGCGTCCATCTTCATATTGGCGCCCAGCAGCACGGCAAAGCCGGCATAGCTGCGGTCGACCCCCAGCTTATCGGTGACGACACTGAGGCTGACCGGCACAGTGGCCATGCTCGATGAGGTGGCAAAGGCGGTTTGCTGGGCGGTAAAGGCGCTGCCGAAAAAGCGGCGGACGCTCAGGCCATGCAGCTTCAGAAGCCCGCCATAGACCACAACGATGTGGATCGCACAGGCAGCGGCAATCGCGAGGATAAAGTTCCCGAGGGGGAGCAGGGCGGCCAGCCCCTGTTCGCCGACAACCCCGGCGATCAGGGCAAACACCCCGATCGGGGTTAAGCGGATGATCCAGCGCGTCATGGCAAAGATCACCGCCGCCCCATCTTCGAGCACGGCCCGCAGCTTTTCTGCCCGCTCGCCCAGCGCCATCAGCGCAGCCCCGACGAGGGCGGAAATCACCAGCACCTGCAACACCTTGCCTTCCGTAAAGGCGGCGAAGATGTTGGAGGGCGCGAGATTGGTCAGCACCTCGGTCACGGTCGGAATCTCGCGCGCCTTGACCGGTTCGGCCACAAGGCCCGCCACATCAAACCAGGGCGCAAAGCCGAGACCAACCCCAAGACCAACGGCCACGGCCAGCATCGATGTGAGGATAAACCACATTAGGGTCTTAGCCCCGAGGCGCAGGGCCTTGCCCGTCTGGCCAAGCCGCGACAGGCTGGTGGTTACGCTGAGGAACACCAGCGGCACGATCAACATCTTGATCAGATTGATATAGATGTCGCCGAGCCAGCCCAGAACCGGGGTCGCCTGGGGCCCCAATGCAAGACCCGCCGCGACCCCGCCGATTAAGGCGATGACCACTTGGACCCACAGGGGCGGCCAAAAGCTTTTTTTGGTGGCCGGAACAGCAGACATGGGTACGCCCCCTCAAAACCTGTCAGATCAAAGAACGTAACAGTTCCGGTGACAATGTCCGCATCAGATTTTTTAGAGCAGTGGCTTAGCCCTGCTGAACAGCGCGCGGTGGGGGGGATGACGTTGAGGCCTAGGATAAACCCGCTTTTCCCATGACCATGTCGCGCAGCGGCAATTTCGCTTTCAGTTTCACGCCCAACAGGGCCGTGCCACTGAGCTTTCTTTGAACATAAAGGATGTCACTTGACGGGACCCGCCACGTCGATCGATCAAGCGCGAGCGTTTGGATATGCGACTTAAGGATCGGGACAAACGCGCGGTCGGAAAAGTCGATGCGGGGCTGATGAAAATGACGCAGCGTCACGCCGATCATGCTGCTGATTTCCGGCGCATAGCGCTCTGCCGTATGCGCTGAAAAGATCCCCATGTTGATCAGGGCGGCTTTTATCGCTTGGGTATCGCGGGCCAGCCCGCTTTGGATCAAGGCCCGATAGGCTTGAACGGTCTGCGCCTCAATTGGACGCGTGGCGCCGAAATCAAACAAGGCAATCTGACCGGTTTGGCGCACCCACTTATAGTTGGCAAAGTTCGGGTCTGTCTGCATGAAGCCCAGATCGAACAGCTCCTTCAGGGCGAGGGAAAACAGGTTTTCCGTTACAGCATCGCGTGCGGACTGGGGTTCCTTGATGAGATGATCCAGGTCTTCGCCGGTAATGAAGTCCATGGGTAAGATGGTGTCGCGTAACAAGGGGGCATAGACCGCCGGAACCAGATACTGGGGTTGATCGTGCAGAGCGGCCCGATAGCGCATCATCCAATCGGCTTCGCGTTGGTAATCCGCCTCTTGATGCAATTGAACGCGCGCGTCTTCGGTCAACGTGCCCAGATTGCCTAAGGTATCAGCCAGGCCAAAGGTCTTCAGGAGTCCCGATATATTAGCAATATCGGAATCAATGCTGTCCTTAACCCGGGGGAACTGGACCTTGATGGCCAGGGTCTGCCCGGATTTCAACGTGGCCTTATGCACTTGGCCAATCGACGCCGCGGCGATCGGGATCGGATCAAAAAAACGGAAATGTTCGCGCCAGCGTTCTCCCCAGGCGGCTCGCAAGGTCAGCTCGAGTTGCCTCTGGGGCATGATGTGAGCGGACTGTTGCAAGCGCGCCAAGGCTTGGCTGAACTCCGGTGGCAAGATATCGCCACTGTCCATCGATAAAAGCTGCCCGACTTTCATCGCGGCCCCGCGCATTTTCGCGAGTTGGTCCGCCATTTCGATGCCGGTATTGCCGCTGAAAACGACGCTGCTGAAGGTGGGTCTCTGGCCGCTGGCCAGCTGCCTGGCCCCCTCGCGTAAAACGCCCTTGACCCCCGTTAGCGCGAGACCGCCGACCGCCAAGAGCCGCGCGCCCGGGTGTGTCGGCATTTTTGTCTGTTTGCTGGCCATCGGTGTACTCTTGCCCCGCAGGACACACGGGGGGTCATGATGTCTACGCGCTGATAGGCCTCTTGGTTCTTGGAGCCGAGATCAAGGAAAACTGAACGGAGATCAGGGAAGTCAAATCAAACCCTGCTCGCGCATCCAAGCACCTGTTTCTTCCGCGTTTAGGCCAATACTAGTGCAGCATTTATAAATAATTCCACGGGTAGCCATAAAACGATTATTATCAAAAAAGGAGTCTTGGCCCATCAGAGGCTCTGAAAAAAAGAAAAATTCTGTAAAATTATTACGCGCCATCTCGTACTGAGCGAGTTTAAAATAACATTCACCAAGATTAAACAAGCTTTTACTAAGTTCAAATCTATGTTTTATATGATTAATATTATTAAGCTCGCGGTAAATATCTACAGTTCTTTTTGCGGCGTAACAAGCATCTTCATGCAAACTCAATCTTAAAAAACATATTCTGAGCATATTATTTGTATAAGCCAGACGAGGCATAAATATTTCTGGTGCAGAATCTGATAGATCGGTGTAAATTATTAAAGCATTATTAAATGAATCAATAGCGCTGCTGTTTTGTGAATTTTCTGAATAGCATACACCAACATTAAATAATGCATCTCCCATATCACTTGAGTATAAATCTTTATTAAAATCATATAAATTACGTAAAATATTTAATGCCTGAATTGCAATATCAAGTGCATCTTTATGACGTTGATTGCGAATGTATATAATACTAAGATTGCTGAGGCATTTGGCGAGCTCGGGCCTAAAATCAAGTTGATTTTGGCTTTCAAGCATGCGGTAAATCCTCAAAGCTCTTTCAGAGGCCTCCATTGCCGCTTCATGCAAATTCATGTCTGAATAGCGATTGCCGAGATTTCCGAGGCTTCTGGCTATATCGGGCAAAAACTCTTGATTGTGTGTTTGGTTGCTATCACAGATCTCTAAAGCTTCTCTAAAAGCCTCAACAGCTTTTTCGAATTGATTAAGTTTTGAATAATAAACACCAATATAATTCAGGCTTCTAGCCAGACAAATTAGAAAAACAACTGCGCGGTTAATGGCGAGCTGTCTATAAATTTGAACAGCTTGTTTAGTAGCTTCAATAGCCTCTTCATGCCTGTTAAGGGCTGCGTAGCGGTTACCGAGATGATTCAAGACTACTCCACGCATAGTCATTGCTGCGTAATCATCCCCGGTTTCGGGTATCGCCTCAAAGTGTCTTTGGGCTACCAGGAGCGCGAAACGACGTAGATAGGTAGTGTTCCATGGCAAGGCCTCCCCCAACCGTGATAAGGCAGAAACGCTTGAATCAGATACGGTCGCCTCTAAGGCGGCAATTAAAATTTGACCTTGCTCACGCGTTCGAGGATCTGGATGATTGAGTAAACGGATCAGGACCGCCAGCATGCGCCGGGCGATATCCGTCCCGTCCGTTTGTTCCAGGCCAAGCCTGAAGCTGGCGATAAAGGCGGCCATGCCCGGGGGTGTTTCCGTCCAGCGAGCCAAGGCGGTTTCGCCCAAGAGGTCCGGCTCGATCGGTCCCGCCGCCCTTTGGCCCGCTGCATGCAAACTTGAGGGGGCGGGATAGAGGCGCAACAGGGCGTCGGTGGTTGCCCGGTGATCCCGATCGGTCCAATCCGGGTAATCGGGATCATGGCGGCGCAGGTCCAGGATTTGCGCATCCGTGGCCCCTTGCCAGAGCGTCAGTTGGCAGGCCCCGTGCTTGAGCGCGCTCTGATGGCTTTGGTAGAGGGTTGAATCCGGTGTGGGGGCCGCCGCCCGCCTCCAGTTCTCTGCTTCGGCCGCCAATAAGGCGTCAAACAGCGCCGTTTCCGGGATTTGCCCCGGTTGTGCGGGTGTCAGGCGGGATTGGACTTGCATCAGCGCCATCATGGCTAGCGTAAGGGGCCGGTCAAACAGCGGGGCTGATAGGTCCGGAACAGGATCGTGTGGGCGTTTGATCTTTAGACGGTCTGCAAACACGTTCGAGCAGTCTTTAAAAAACCGGGCTCGGCTTTCGACATCATCGGACAAAGGGGGAATGTGTACCGGGGTAGGCTGCAAAAGGCCCGCCGCCTCTGGAGTCTTCACCAGATCAGACCACCAGTTTTCGGCAGTCCGCGCCAGTAGCAAGACGCGGATCGGTGTTCCATGACGCGTCGACAGGCTTTTGAGCGTGGCCAAGAGCGTTTTCAGCGCATCGGGCCGGACTTCGGCATAGTCGACCACCAGAAACCATCCCCGGGGCCGGATGGTGTTGTCGGACCAAACCGCCCCCGACGCCGCAGACAACAGGCTGTCGAGCCCGGCGTCAAAAGCGGCATTATCGCGAAACGCGAGAGACAAGAGGCCCCCACTCCAATGGCGCTTTTCCAAGGCTTTCAGCGCTTCGAGCGCCAGACGGGTTTTGCCACAGCCGCCGGGGCCATGGACGAGCCGAACGGACACATCCCGTGTTAGGCCACGTTGATTTTGCCAGGCCCATGTCAGGGTCTGTGTGAGGAATCCGGTATGGTCATCAAAGGGCACAACTCCGTACCGGGCGATCAGCATGCTGGCGGGGCGATCCTGAAGGACCCGGTCCTCAAGCGGCTCGAACGGGCGGCGCAGGTCCATCCCTTGAAACCGGCGCAAGGTCGCTGTCAGGGACACGTCCGTCAGGGGTTTGGGGGCGAAAAAGAGCTGCTGGATCGTCGCCAGAGTACTCAGGCCCGTCATTACGGCCCCAGCCAGCAAGAGAAAGGGTTTTGACTGGCTCAAGCTCTGAGGGTTCAGTTCGTAGCCCGTGAACGCAAGCAGGTGATTAATGAGGGGCTGGTTTTCGGCGTCCCCGAGACCCTCCCACAGCATGGCGGCGCCAATGAGTAAGGCGAAGATCGCTAAACTCAGTAGTCGTAATGAAGGGGTCGGTTCAGGCTGGGGGCGAAATGACACTCTAAGCGTTTCCGCTAACCATCGTCGGTGGGTCTGAGCAAGAGATCGTTTGTTTTGCGGGGAGAAGCCGCTCCGTTTGCAAGCCTT
>JBKBWB010000110.1:0-6786 GCA_046289215.1 Asticcacaulis sp.
GACGCCATTGTCGGTGTGGCGCTTTGTACCGAAGATCAGGACGTGCTGCTGACGACAGGGGCGGGACGTTGTATCCGCTTTGCCGTCAATGACGTGCGCGTGTTTGCCGGGCGGACCTCGACGGGTGTGCGCGGGGTCAAGTTGGCTGAGGGAGATGCGGTTATCTCGATGGCAATCCTGCGCGGGGTGGATGCCACACCGGATGAGCGGGCCGCTTATCTGAAACAGGCGGCTGCGGCGCGGGCCGCTCTGCTTGGCGATACCGAGGCGGATACGGCCGCCGCCAGCGATGACGAGGATACCACAGCGGCGGACACTACCTTGTCGCCCGAACGCATCAACGAACTGGCCGCCCAGGAAGAGTTCATCCTGACAGTGACTGATACCGGTTTTGGCAAGCGCACGTCTTCGTACGACTATCGCCGGACCGGCCGCGGGGGGCAGGGGCTGATTGCCCACGATCTGACCAAGCGCGGCGGGCGGCTGGTGGCCTCGTTCCCGATCGCCGACGCGGACGAGCTGTTGCTGGTCACCGACGGTGGGCAATTGATCCGCACTCCGGTGGCCCAGGTTCGGATCGCAGGGCGCAATACCCAGGGCGTGACCATTCTCAAGACCAGTGACGGGGAAAAAGTCGTGTCCGTGGAGCGTCTGGCGGATAGCGGTGCCGACAATGGTGCCGACGGCGATAGCCCAACGGGTGAACAGGCCTGAACGGCCTGAGATAAGCGATCAGAAGGAGCGGGGCGTGGAACAGGTATCGGGTTCAGAGCGGATCGGACTTTATCCCGGGACTTTCGACCCGATCACCAACGGGCATCTGGATATCATAGCCCGGGCCATCAAACTGGTGGACCGGTTGGTGATTGGGGTGGCGGTCAATATCGGCAAGGGCCCTATGTTCACCCTCGAAGAGCGCGTGGCGATTGTTCGCGCTGAGACCGCCCGATGGGGTGATCGGGTGGATGTGCGCCCCTTTGACACCTTGCTGATGCATTTTGCCGAAGACCTCGGGGCCAGTCTGATCGTGCGCGGCCTTCGGGCTGTGGCCGACTTCGAGTACGAGTTCCAGATGACGGCGATGAACCAGCAATTGAACCGGGACATCGAGACTGTGTTTCTGATGGCCGATCCGCGCCACCAGGCGATTGCCTCGCGTCTGGTCAAAGAAATTGCGCAATTGGGTGGAAACATCACGCCGTTTGTATCAAATGACGTGGCCGCACAGTTGCTGGCCAAAGTGGGGAGATAAACCGATGACCGCCCTGACCCTGTCTCTGAAGGCCTCACTGGCTCTGGCGCTCAGCCTCGGCCTCAGTGGTGCAACGCTCGCGGCGACGCCCAAGGCAAAACCCGCCAAGGCAGAGGCCGCAAAGGCCGAAGCCGTCATGGCCGACCTGACGGGTTATGTTGCGGCAGATCCTGAAAATACCTGGGTGATCGACACCAGCAAGGGCCGTGTGATCGTCGAGCTGCGCCCGGATCTGGCCCCCTTGAGCGTTGAGCGGATCAAGAAGCTTACCCGCGAAAAATTCTATGATGGCCTGAAGTTTCACCGGGTCATCGACGGCTTTATGGCCCAGACCGGCGATCCGCTTGGCACGGGCGAAGGGCAGTCCTCCTATGAGGATGTCAAGGGCGAGTTCACCCTACGCCGGGATAGCACGTTCCCGATGGTGCGGGTGGCTGCGCCGCGTGGATCGGTTGCCGGGGTTGTCGGGATCACGCCGGTGATGACGCAACCGGACGCTTTGATGGCCATGACCAAGGACAATAAGGTTCATGCTTGGGGTCTGTTCTGTCAGGGCGTGGCTGGGATGGCCCGGGCGGAAAACCCGGATTCGGCCAATAGCCAGTTCTTCCTGATGCGAGACACCAACCCGGCACTGGACAAGCGCTATACGGTGTTTGGCCGCGTCATCTCTGGCCTTGAGGTGGTGCGGACCTTGAAAGTGGGTGAGCCGGTCGAAAATCCCGACATCATGGTGCGGGCCCGGATCCTGGCTGATATCCCTGCGGCCGAAGCGCCCAAGGTCATGGTGATGGACACCCGCTCGCTGGCGTTCCGCAATCTGGTGGACAAGATGCGCAAGGACCGGGGCGCAGACTTTTCGGTCTGTGACATCGACATTCCGGCACGGGTGAACTGATCACGCGCTTAGGTCACAGCATGTGGGGGGCTATGACAGCTCTCCTATTGTCCGCCGCCTCTTCGAGTGAAGCGGCGGACAAAGGGGCTTTGTCCTCCAAACCCGTTGTCCTTGAGTCTCAAGACTGGCTTCCGGTCGCACCGGAGGCCATTCTTGAAATCCGCACGCGACGCGGTGTTCTTTATGCCTCTTTGGCGGACACTCTGGCGCCACGCGCGGTTGAACGGGTCAAAGCCCTGACCCGCCAGGGGTTTTATGACCGCTTGTTATTTCACAGAGTAATCCCGGGCTTTGTCGCCCAGACAGGCAATCCGGATAATCGTGACGGATCCGGATCCGCTTTACCGGACCTGCCGCCCGAGTTTACGTCGCGTCAATCGCGAATCCGGCCTCAGACTGCGGCTCCTCAGGGGCTGGTCTATGGATTTTTGCAGACTGTGCCCGTGGCTCAGATCAACAGTGCCCGCCCGTCAGCGGATGGCAGGGTGACCACATGGGGTCTGTTTTGCCGGGGCGTCGTCGGCATGGGGCGAGGAGACGCCGAAACCAGCGCCAACAGTGAGCTGTTTTTTATGTTGGCGGCCTATCCCGCGCTCGATCGGCGTTACACGGTGTTCGGACGGGTCATTGCGGGAGAGGGCGTGCTGGACGAAATCCCGTCCGGCGAGCCGCCATCCGATCCGGACGCAATGCAGACTGTGCGCGTGCTCGCGGATATACCGCATTCAGAGCGGCCACGTTTTGAGAGTGAATCACCGGAAAGTCCAGCATTTCAGGCTCGTCTGAAAGCGATGCGCATCCTCAAGGGGGCGGATTTTTCGCCCTGTGATGTTACGCTCAGGACGCGTCAGTTGCCCCCGTCCGGGGCGCCGAGCGTCCCTTAGACTGGCGTCTGCGTCGACGACGACCCACAGGTTTTTCATCACCATTTGGCCGTTCCTCTTGGACACGCGGCAAGGCCGCCTTGGTTTCGGCCGACGCGCCCTTGCCCCGGCGGCGACGCTTTTTGCGCATCATCGACAGCAGCATACCTTCGCGTAGGCCACGGTCCGCGACGCGCACGCGCGGGCAGGGCCACAGGCTCTGGACGGCCTCAAGGATCGCGGCTCCCGCCAGCACCAGATCGGCTCGATCCGGACCGATACAAGGTTCCCGCATGCGGCCAATGTGGCCCAGATCGATCAACCGTCGCGCCGCATCGGTGCAACTTTGCCGCTCCATCCACAAGCCATCCACCACCGTGCGATCATAGCGATCCAGATTGAGGTGCACCCCAGCCAGTGAGGTAATGGCGCCGGACGTCCCAATCAGATGCGCTTGTCCCTGTTCAAACAAAGGGCGCAGTCGGTCCGCATTGCGAAAGCCGTCGAGACGCTGGTGGACATCGGCGACCATCGCGGCAAACCATTGGTGCGGATCGCCGTTGGGCGGCTCTGGGAAACGTTCAGCAAGACTAACCACGCCGACGGGAATCGACAGCCAGGCTTCGATGGTGTGGCGCACCTTGCCAGGACCGTTGGGCTCCAGAGACAACCAGGACAACTCGGTCGAGCCCCCGCCGACGTCAACGATCAGGGCGGCCTTGTCCGTTGGGTCAATCAGATTGGCGCAGCCAGCGACCGAAAGGCGGGCTTCTTCGTCCGGGGCGATGATCGAGAGTTGAAGGCCGGTTTCCTGTTCAACCCGGCGCACAAAGGCCGCCCCATTGACAGCGCCACGACAGGCCTGAGTGGCCACGGCCCGCAGCTTGTCGACCTTGCGGCGCTTGATCTTGTCCGCACAGATGCGCAAGGCCGCGAGGGCGCGGTCCATGGCCTGGGGCTGGAGTTGGCCGGTCTGAGACAGGCCTTCGCCCAAGCGCACAATGCGGGAAAAGGATTCGACCACCCGGAACCCATCCGTGGCCGGTGTTGCCACTAATAGGCGGCAATTGTTGGTCCCAAGGTCAATGGCCGCGTAAAGCGGCGCACGCGGACCCGACTCTGTTGTGGGTCGGCGCACGGGGGCCGACCGCGAGGGAGCCTTCTGCATGGCTCATACCCCATTCCAGGGCGACACTCCGGCGCAACGACACCGGACCCATGTGCCCACTTCGGGGAAAGACTATCAACCGTTGGGAGAAGGGGAAAGCCCCCGCTATGAACTTCGCTAAACTCTGGCCATTAACGCTATGTTTTTTGACCGATCCGACCTGAAGTGATGACCATGCGATGTGCAAAATTCAATATCGGTCAGGTAGTTAAGCACCGCCTGTTCGATTTCCGTGGGGTCGTGTTCGATGTCGATCCGGTGTTCAGCAATACCGAAGAGTGGTGGGAAGCAATTCCTGAGTCCGTGCGTCCGGACAAGAACCAGCCCTTTTATCACCTGCTGGCTGAGAATGGTGAAGACTGTTATGTGGCCTATGCCTCTGAAGGCAATCTGTTGCCTGACGAGAGCGGCACGCCCTTGCGTCATCCGCAAACCAGCCTGATCTTTGAGACGTTTGAAAATGGGGCCTATCGCCCCAAATCCCGGATCGCAAACTAAGGGAAGCTGCGTCCCCTTGTCGCAGGTGGGTAAAGGGCGCGGACGCGATGGTCCCCTCTCGCCATCATCCCCGGCATAAGATAGGTTCACCGGAAACGAGGCCAGAGCGCCGAGAACATTCCCGGAGGACGACGTGAGCGACTTTGAGCACGTCTTTGACGCCCCCCCGCCCGGCGCAGCGGCGGATTGGACTATTCCCCAAAACTGGGACGCCTATACGGCGGAGGAGCATCAGACCTGGTTGACCCTCTATGAGCGTCAGATGGGCGTGCTGCCGGGCCGGGCCTGTGATGAATTCATGCAAGGTCTGGAGCTGCTGGACCTGCACGGCACGGGCATTCCCGATTTCCGTAAACTGAGTGAGGCGCTCAAGGCTCGGACGGGTTGGGAAGTGGTCGCGGTGCCGGGACTGGTGCCGGACGATGTGTTCTTTGATCACCTGGCCAACCGCCGTTTTCCGGCCGGTCAGTTTATTCGCCGCGCCGATCAGCTTGACTACATCCAGGAACCGGACGTGTTCCACGATGTGTTTGGCCATGTGCCCATGCTCGCCAATCCCGTGTTCGCCGACTACATGGAAGCCTATGGCAAAGGCGGCCAACGCGCGCTTGGCCTCGGACGGCTCGCTAATCTGGCCCGACTTTACTGGTACACGGTCGAATTTGGCCTGATCGAGACCCCTAAAGGCCTACGCATCTATGGGGCGGGTATTGTCTCGTCCAAGACCGAAAGCATCTATTGCCTCGAAGATCCATCGCCGAACCGGATCGGTTTCGATTTGGTGCGGACCATGCGCACGCTCTATCGGATTGATGACTTCCAGCAGGTCTATTTCGTCATTCCAGACTTCCAGACCCTGCTGGATACGACCCTGGCGGATTTCGGCCCGGTTTATGCAGCCTTGGAGGCCCAAGGCGATCTGCCGATTGCCGAGGTGCTGGAGAGCGACACGGTCTTTACCCGCGGCACCCAGGCCTATGCGGCCCGGGGCGGACGGTTTGCGGCTTAAGCTCAGGTCCGGCGCAGGCCCAGCAGTCGGCCTGCACCCGGAACCCAGCGGGCGATCAACCAGGCGAGGGCACAGCCTATTGCGGTCACCAGACACAGCAGGCTGACTTCCATTACAATGGGCAGCTTAAGCTTGGCCAGAGAGTAGGCGGCGACCACGGTGACGCTCTGGTGCACCACATAGGCCGGAAAAATGGCGGTATTCAGCGTTTTGCGTAGGGGGCCATCGACTTGACGCAGGTATCGCGCAGCATAGCCCAGCAAGGCATAGAGGGCGCTCATCTGCATCAGGGCGTAGACCCCGCGCATCGCCTGCTTTAGGGCATCCGTCGGGGGCGGGCTGTCTGAATAGGCTATGGCATAGGCCATGAACCCCGCGTAGCTGGCCACCCAAAGCCCGGCCATCATCCGACGCATCGGGACCAGCCGATCATGGACATCCGGGGCGCTCGCCAGCCCCATACCCCAGAGAAAAACCCCAAGAGACAAGGCGTGGTTATACCAGTCTTCGGTCAGATCGTGACTGATCTCAAAAAAGGGAAACAGTCCGACCCGGATCACCGCAAGGTAGATCAGCGGTGTGATCCAAAGGCCGTGGCCAGTGGTCAAGGCGCGAAACAGGCGCTGACTCAGACTCCGAAGCGGTCGGATCCACCATAAAAGACCGATGATCGTTGTATAGACCAACAGATAGGCCAGAAACCAAAGGTGGTTCCACGTCGGGGTGGTCAGGCAGTCGCCATCCAAACACCATTGTCCAGAGGCCGTCGCATAGCGGGTATAAAACTCAGTGTAGCTGAGAGTGGATAGATTAAGTTTTTCTACCACCTCGAAATAGGATTGGGGTGGCACAATAACAAACATGCCAAACAAGAGTGGCCAAAACAGAAACCCAATCCGATTCAGAAGTGTCCGCCCTTGCGCCCCGGTTTGCTGAGCCCGGACTAGGATTGAACGCAGCGCGAACCCCGAAATCAGAAACAACAGGCTCATACGCCAAGGGTTGGTGATCATCATGAAGACCTCAAGGGTCTCTGACTGGCGCGGGCTTTTCACATGCCAGTCCCATGTCACATAGAACATGCCAATGTGGTAAAGG
>JBKBWB010000111.1:0-6747 GCA_046289215.1 Asticcacaulis sp.
TCCACCTATGCGTCGATCCTGACGGTGCTGCGCGACCGCGCCTATGTGCGCATGGACAAGAACCGCTTTATCCCCGAGGACAAGGGCCGCTTGGTCACCGCCTTCCTCGAAGAGTTCTTCAAGCGCTATGTCGAATATGATTTCACAGCCGCGCTCGAAGAAAAGCTCGATCTGGTCTCATCCGGGGATCTGAACTGGAAAGACCTTCTGCGGGACTTCTGGAAAGACTTCCATGCCGCCGCCGGGGAAACCGCGGAACTGCGGGTGACGCAAGTTCTGGATGCGCTGAACGAGTCGCTCGGGCCGCATATCTTCCCGGACAAGGGCGATGGCACCGATCCGCGCGCCTGCCCCAGCTGTGGCAAGGGGCGCCTGAGCCTCAAGACAAGTCGTTTTGGCGCCTTTATCGGCTGTTCGGACTATCCGGAATGCCGCTATACCCGCCCGGTTGGCCCCCCCGATGCGGAGGGTAACGCCGAGAGCGGCGACCGCGAACTGGGCCTTGACCCGGAAACGGGCGAGACCGTCCATCTCAAGATCGGCCGCTTTGGTCCCTACGTCCAGCTGGGTGAGGCCAAGGACAAAGCCGACAAACCGCGCCGGGCCAGCCTGCCCAAGGGCTGGACGCCGTCCGGGATTGATCTCGACAAGGCCTTGCAACTCCTCAGCCTGCCGCGCGATGTCGGCGCACACCCCGAGGATGGCCAGATGATCACGGCCGGGCTCGGGCGCTTTGGGCCCTTCATCGCCCACGCCGGAACCTATGCCAATGTCGGCAGCATCGAAGATGTGTTCGAGATCGGCCTGAACCGGGCCGTGACCCTGTTGGCGGAAAAGCGCGCAGGCGGTGGAAATCGGCGCGGCGCGGCGGCGGAAACCGCGCTCAAGGACCTTGGCGCGCACCCTGATACCGGCGAGGCCATCAAGGTGCTGTCGGGCCGCTATGGCCCCTACATCAAGTGCGGCAAGGTCAATGCCACCCTGCCCAAGGACCTGTCGCCCGAAGACGTCACGCTCGAACAGGCTCTACCGCTGATCGCCGCCAAGGCGGGCAAGACCCCGGCCAAGAAGGCACCCGCGAAAAAGGCGCCTGCCAAGAAAGAGACGACGGCTAAGGTGAAGGCCGAGAAAAAGCCTGCTGCTAAAAAACCGGCGGCCAAGAAACCGGCCGCTAAAAAATCGGCGGTTAAAGCTTAAAGGTCCCCATCGTTACACCTTCTGTGCGCCACCTCCACGCCGTATCCGGCAGGGAGCAGTAGAAAGCACTCTCTGCCATGTGGCGAGGCCATGGGGCGTCAGCCTGAAAAGCGAGCGGGGGGAAAGTGCTGAAACACCCCCTCGCGCCGGACGCGGTTCGGGGCTATGAAGCGGCATGGTCAAACTTCCCCGCAAGCCGTCGCGTACCCGCCGTGACAGCCCTCGCCCTGCCGCTGGTCCGGCATCCCGTCCGACGCCGGGCCTTCCGGACAAAGACACCCTGATCGCCTTTCTGCGCACCGCCGGGGAACAGGACAAGGCAGATATCGCCCGCGCCTTTGGCCTTAAAGGAGCCGAACGCCGCGCCCTGCGCGAGATGCTGCGCGGACTGGAAACCGAAGGCCGTCTGAGCCGTCGCGGTCGCAAAGGCTTTGCCGAGTTTGGCCAATTCCCCGAGGTGGGCGTTGCCGATGTCACCGAGCGTGATCCGGACGGCGATGTCTGGGTGCGCTTGACCAAGGGCGGTGAAGACCTGCCCGCGGCTCGGCTCTGCCCCGATCCGTCTGCGCCCTCGGCGGGCGCGCCCGGCCTCGGCGAGCGCGTTTTGGTGCGCTTCGAACAGACCGCCAATGGTTGGGATGCCCGGCTGATCAAGCGCCTTGGGGCCAGCGCCCACAAAATCCTAGGCGTGGTGCGCAAGGGTCGCCGCGAAATCCGCATCGAACCGGTGGACCGCAAGTCCAAAGAGGTGGTCCAGCTCAGTCTGGATCAAGGCGAGACCTTGCGCGACGGGGATCTGGTGGTGGTGGCCCTCGCCCCGGCCCACAGCCAGCGCCACTATGGTCCCAAACACGGGCGTTTGCTCGAAGTCGTCGGGCGCGAGGATGAGCCGCGCGCCGCCTCGCTGATTGCCGTCCATGCCCACGGCCTGCCTACCGGCTTTTCCGGCGCGGTCGAAGAAGAGGCCTTGAGCGCGCAATTGCCGACTCTGAAGGGGCGTGAAGATCTGCGCGATCTGCCCCTGATCACCATCGATCCGGTGGATGCCCGCGACCATGACGATGCCGTCTATGCCCATCCGGACGAAGATCCGGCCAATCCGGGCGGCTGGGTCGTGTGGGTCGCCATTGCCGATGTGGCCGCCTATGTGCGCCCGGGATCGGCGCTCGATCGTGAAGCCCGGGACAAGGGCAACTCGACCTATTTCCCCGACCGGGTCGAGCCGATGCTACCCCACACCCTGTCCAGCGGGCTCTGCAGCTTGATGGAGGGGGAGCCGCGCGCCTGCCTCGCCGTGCGGATGGTCTTTACGGCCAACGGTCAGAAGAAGAGCCATAAATTTGTCCGGGGCCTGATGCGCTCCGCCGCCAAGCTGTCCTATGAGCAGGCTCAGGCGGCAATCGATGGCCAGCCGGACGACAAGGCCGGTCCATTGCTGGAGCCGATCCTGCGCCCCCTGTGGGCCGCCCACGCCTGCCTGCTTAAAGGCCGAAACAGCCGCGCCCCGCTCAGCATCGAAAGCGCGGAACGCAAGATCGTCCTCGACGACGACGGCAAGATCGTCAGCATCACGCCGCGCGCGTCGCTTGAGGCGCACAAGCTGATCGAAGAAATGATGATCCAGGCCAATGTCAGCGCCGCAGAGACGCTTGAGCAAAAGCGCAGCCCCCTGATCTTTCGCGTGCACGAAGCGCCCAGCCAGGAAAAGCTGTTTGCCCTGGCGGACTTTTTGTCGACCCTCAGCCTGCCGTGGAACAAGGGCGAGGCCCCGCGCACCCAGCGTTTTAACCGCTTACTCGACGAAAGCCGGGGCGGTCCCCACGCCGAGATCATCAACGAAGTCGTGCTGCGCACCCAGATGCAGGCGCATTACACGCCGGAAAACTGTGGTCACTTCGGGCTCAATCTGGATCGCTACGCGCACTTTACCTCACCGATCCGCCGCTATGCCGACCTGATCGTGCACCGGGCGCTGATCCGGGCTTTGGGGCTCACCAGCGAGGGTCCCAACGATGGCCTGACCAACGAAGAGATGGCCAGCCTCGCCAGCATCGCCGAGCACATCACCGGCACCGAGCGCCGCTCGATGGCCGCAGAGCGCGACGCCACCGAACGCTATATTGCCGCCTATCTCGAAGACCGTCTGGGCGCGACGTTTGAGGGACGGATCACCGGCGTGACCCGCTTTGGGCTGTTCGTAAAGCTGCGTGAGACGGGCGCAGACGGGATCGTGCCCGTCTCGACCCTCGGGGATGAGTATTTCGTCCATGATGACCGTACCCATGCCTTGGTCGGGGAGCGCAGCGGACGGCGCTGGGTTCTGGGCACCTCGGTCGAAGTGCGGCTGATCGAGGCCTCGCCCGTCACCGGGGGCCTGGTGTTTGAAATGCTGTCCGAGCCCGCCGATGCCGATCCGCGCCAGCCGCGGCCGCGCCTGGGCCTGCGCACCCGTAGCGGCAAGCCCGGCAACATCAGCCGGGGCAAGTCGCCCAAAGCCAAGGCCAAGGCCCTTTCGGGTGGTAAATCCGGCAAGGCCAGCAACAAACGGCCCGGACGCGGGCCACGATGATCCCGGACTACGGCGATCCGGCGCAAGCCTTTGATCCCCTGAGCGATCCCGCGATCCATCCGCCTGGCCAAAGATCGCGCGCACGAGCGGTGCGGCCCCGGCGGGCGGCAACTTTGGTTCTGATCGATCAAAGCCGGTCAGAACCTGCCCTGCTAATGGGCCGCCGCCATGCCCGGCACCGCTTCATGCCCGGCAAATGGGTGTTTCCCGGTGGTCGCACAGACCGGGCTGACAGCCAGGCGGTCCGCAAACTGATCGGCACCCCCGCAGATCTGGCCCCAGCGGCCTTGCAGGTGCTTGCCCCTGTGGCCCCGCCTCTGACCCAGCGGGCCCTGGCCCTGGCGGCCCTGCGCGAAACCTGGGAGGAAACGGGCTACCGTCTGCCCATCGATCTGTCCCCCTTACGGGTGCTGGGTCGGGCGATCACCCCGCCCTGGCAGGCTTTGCGCTTTGACACCCTCTTCTTTTTTGTCGAAGCCGATCCAAAGCTGACCCTGACAGAACCCGCAATGCCCCAGACGGACGAGCTTGAAGCCGTGGACTGGATGCCGATCGAATCAGCGCTTTCGCTCGATCTGCCGGCCATTACCCGCTTTATGATCCTCGAACTGGGTCAGAGGCTGAAAGACCCCTCACGCCCGGCCCCGGAAGTGCGGGTTCAACGCGGTCAGCGGCGGATTGTGCCAATTTTATCTGAACAGCCCCGATACGGGCGTTGACTTCCGGTAATTCTTACGTATGTTTCGCGGCTCTGAATTTCAACGGCCGCGGCCGTCCGAGGAGTGTTTTGCGATGGCTAAGCCAGCGTCCATTAAAATCCGCCTGAACTCGACCGCGGACACGGGCTTCTTCTATGTCACCAAGAAGAACGCGCGTACCAAGACCGAGAAGATGGTGCTGAAGAAGTACGACCCGGTTGTGCGCAAGCACGTCGAATTCAAAGAAGGCAAGATCAAGTAAGATCGCCCTCTTTGTGATGCTTTAAAACGCCCGGCCAAATGGTCGGGCGTTTTGCTTTGCGTGGAGCCCTATAGCGCCCCAAAGCGAACAATGCCTGAAAAGTAGCGCTTAGGCCGCGTGCATGATCACGCGGTTGCGGCCGGACTGCTTGGCTTCATAGACGGCCTCATCGGCGCGCTTTAGCAGGGTTTCCGGCGTCTCGGCCACGCCAAACGATGTGGAAACCCCTACCGACACTGTCACATTGAGCGGGGTCCGCTCTGGCCCCACCAGGAAGGGGGAACCGGCGATCTGGAAGCGGACGCGTTCGGCGATCCGGAAAGCGTCCTGCATGTCCGTATCGGGCATGACGACGACAAACTCCTCACCGCCCATACGGCAGGGTACGTCAATGGCGCGAACATTCTGGGCCAGACGGCGGGCAAATTCGACCAACACCTCATCGCCGGCATCGTGGCCATAGGTATCGTTGATTTTCTTGAAGAAATCGATGTCCAGCAACAATGCCGACACCGGAGAGCCGCCCGCCGCCGCGCGCTGAACCAGAGCCGAAAGCTGGGCCGTCATGTAGCGGCGGTTATGAAGGCCCGTCAGGGAATCGGTCACCGCCAGCTCGACACTGTGATCGAGGCTCTTGCGCAAGTAATCTGTATAGCGCTTACGGCGGATCTGGGTGCGGCTGCGCGCCACCAGCTCCTGAGGATCAATCGGACGAGTCAGGACGTCATTGACGCCCAGATCCAGCGCCTTGATCATCCTGGCCCGATCCTCGACATCGACGATAGCCAGGATCGGCACATGCCGTGTGACGTCGCTCGAACGAATCTGAGCGGCCAGGCGAAGTCCATCAAAAGACTGGGCCAAGGTATTGACGATCACCAGATCGACCCGCGCACGGCTGGTCAGGACCGCCTGCTCCGCCTGGGTTTCGATACGGGTCCGGTGTACCACCGACAACTCGCGGGCCAGTCGCTCGGCCTGTCGGACGTTGTCGTCGCAAATCAGCACCCGGGCCCCGGTATCGAGCTGACGCGGGGTCAGAAGTTCGGCCAGCCCGGCCTTGCGCCCCTTGGCCTCACGATCCCGCAGTTCGTCGATCACCACCTTCAGGCGGGTCAGGAGACGCACCCGGGTCAGCAAAATCACATCATCGACTGGCTTGGTCAGAAACTCATCGGCCCCGGCCTCAAGCCCGTTCAGCCGATCATTGCGCCCATCAAGCGCGGTGACCAACACGACGGGAATATGGCTTGTACGCTCATCGGCTTTCAGACGGCGACAGACTTCAAAGCCGTCCATCTCGGGCATCATGACATCGAGCAAAATCACGTCCGGGCTGTGTTCCACAGCCGCTTCGAGCGCCTGACGGCCATTGGAGGCTGTCAGAACGTCGTAATATTCCGCGCTCAGCTTGGCTTCAAGCAGGCGGACATTGGCAGCGATGTCATCAACAACAAGGATCTTCGCGGTCATGCGCCTGCGGCCTTCTAGCCAAGATAGCGACGGACCGTCTCCAGGAAGTGGATTACCGAGATCGGTTTAGAGATATAGGCCTCACAGCCGCCTTCCCGTATCCGCTCTTCATCCCCCTTCATGGCGAAGGCCGTCACGGCTACTACAGGAATATGAGCCAGTTCGTCATCCTCTTTCAGCCATTTGGTGACTTCCAGACCCGAGATTTCCGGCAATTGGATATCCATCAGAATAAGGTCCGGACGGTGCTGTCTGGCCAAGGCCAAGGCTGAAAGCCCCTCACGGGTCTGCAAGGTCTCATACCCCTGGGCATCCAGCAGGTCATGAAACAGCTTCATGTTCAGCTCGTTATCCTCAACAATGAGGACTTTCTTGGACATCATCTTCTGAACCAGTCTTTGACGACCTGACGCAGCCCTTGCTGCCTACGCCCGGATCGAGGATGAAATAGGGTTATCACACAGTCTCTTAAGCACGGGTGAAGCCCGAAGCGAAATGGGACTGTTTTCGTCATGCCGATGCGAAAGGCTTGCAGGCCATGTCGACAC
>JBKBWB010000112.1:0-6739 GCA_046289215.1 Asticcacaulis sp.
AGCGCGCTCGAACACGGCTTCCAGACGGGTCCAGGCTTCTTCGCGGCGGGCCTTGTCGCGGCTGATGACCGCTTCGCCCATCGCGTTTTCGACACGCTCCAGATAGACCTCAACACGGTCCCCCGGGGCCACCGGCAGCTTGCCTTCGACCAGGCCGAATTCCTTGGCCGAGATCCGGCCTTCGGTCTTCAGACCGACATCGACAATCACGAAGTCCTTTTCGATGGCGACCACGAGACCGTGGACCACTTGACCTTCAAGAATGTCACGACCGGCCAGGGACTCGTCCAACAGGGCGGCGAAATCATCACGCGACGGGTTATACTCGCTCATGCGTCTCTTTTATTTCGGGTTGGCGTAAACCGGCACCTGACCTTGCGGCCCATACCGAAAGGGAATCCCGGTCACGACTTGGAAGGAAAAACAGGCAGGACCGCCTACGCAGCTCGGAGGGTCTGAAACGGATTTCAGTGTCCGGGTAATGCCGTAATGCCCGCGGCCGTCCGGGCCAGGATCGTGATGGGATTTGCCAACGGAAGACAGAGAGAATCCGAGGATCTGTCCGACTTATCCGCGTGCGCACGCCTGCCCGACGATGCGGCGGGCCGCATCGGTCGCCTGTTGTATATCCATTTCGGTGGTGTCTAGCAAGACAGCATCGCCGGCCTGGACCAAGGGGGCGCTGGAGCGGCCGCTGTCGCGGGCATCGCGCTGGCGAATATCGTCGAGCACGGCGTCAAAGGTGAGGGCCGGATCGGCCTTGACGAGCTGGAGCCAGCGGCGTCGGGCCCGCACTTCGGGGGCTGCGGTGATGAACAGTTTAACCGTGGCTTCGGGGGCAATCACCGTGCCGATATCGCGCCCGTCGAGCACCGCACCGCTGGGCTGATGGGCAAAGTCCACCTGAAACGCCTTCAGGGCCGCGCGGACCGGTTCCAGCGCTGCGACCTGCGATGCCCACTCACCGGCTTGACGGCCGCGGAGTTCGGGATCCTCAAAAAGGGCCGGATCGAGGTGTCGCGCAAGGCTTGCCAGCGCCGCTCCGTCGTCCAAGGACAGCCCTTGTCGCGTGCCCAAAACCCCGACAGCGCGGTAAAGCAGGCCGGTATCGAGGAACGGCAAGCGATAGTCTGCGGCGATTACGCTGGCGAGGGTGCCCTTGCCCGATGCCGCCGGGCCGTCGAACGCGATAATCAAAGAGGCCGCCATGCTCAGCCCGCCGACAGGTCGGCCCCGAGGCCCTGCATCAAGGTCACAAAGGTCGGGAAACTGGTGGCGATCATGCCCGGCTCATCGACCTGTACGCCGTTTTGCGCCGCCAGACCCAGGACCAGATGGCTCATGGCAATCCGATGATCGCCCCGCGTGGTAACAGAGGCCCCGCCCGCCGGGGGGGTGCCGATGCCGGTCACAATCATGCCCTCCGGCTCTTCAGCGATCTCAACGCCACAGGCGCGCAGTCCGGCCACCATCAGGGCGATGCGGTCGCTTTCCTTGACGCGCATTTCCCCGATGCCGCGCATGATGGTCTCGCCGGTGGCAAAGGCCGCCGCCACCGCCAGGATCGGATATTCGTCGATCATCGCCGGGGCACGTTCCGGCGGCACGGTCACGCCCTTGAGCGCAGAATATCGCGCGGTGATGTCGCCGATCTGCTCGCCGCCGGACTCGCGTTGATTGGCAATCGTCAGATCCGCGCCCATCTCCAGCAGGGTGTGGATCAGCCCGATCCGCAGGGGGTTCAGCAGCACGCCCTCAACGGTCACCTCAGAGCCCGGGGTGATCAGGGCCGCGACCAACGGGAATGCCGCCGAGGAGGGATCCCCGGCCACTGTGACCCGGCTTGCGCTCAGCGGACTGGGCTGAAGACGGATGATCCGCCCCCCGTCCTCGGTCGTCTCGACGCGAAGATCGGCCCCAAAGGCCTTGAGCATCAGCTCGGTGTGGTCGCGGCTGGGCTCGGGCTCGACCACTTCGGTCGGGCCGTCCGCGTTCAGGCCGGCCAGCAGTACCGCCGACTTCACCTGGGCCGAGGCCATGGGCAGGGTATAGCGGATCCCCCGCAGCGAGCCCCCGGTGAGCGTCAGCGGCACCCGCCCGCCGGGCTGCGTCTCAAAGCGCGCGCCCATCGCCTCCAGCGGCTCGGTCACACGGCCCATGGGCCGTTTGCGCAGAGAGCTGTCGCCATCAAAGGTCACGCGAAGATCATAGCCGGCCGCCGCGCCCATCAGCAGCCGCACCCCGGTGCCGGCATTGCCGCAATCGACCACATCCGTCGGGGTGGTGAGCGTGCCCTGACCCTCGACCTCCCAGTGGCCCTCGCCCAAGCGGGTGATGCGGGCCCCAAACGCGACCATGGCGTCCTTGGTGCGCATCACGTCATCGCCCTCAAGCAGGCCCGTCACTTCGGTCCGGCCCTTCGCCAATCCACCAAAGATCATCGCCCGGTGCGACATCGACTTGTCGCCCGGTGCCCGCACCCGCCCCTTCAGGCCCGCTCCTGGCGCAGACCGGAGGGTCTCCGAAAGGGTTCCATCAGGGTGATCGGACAGATTTGCGGACATTATCGGCTCTCACAGGCAGTTTTTCACGTGTTCTTGTGATGCGCTTTTGACAGCGGGCTTGACTAGTGGCAAGTGAGCCGCCGTTTTTACTGTGTTATTGACCCCTAGCAGAAGGACTGCCCGTGGCTGATCCCGCTCTCGGAACCAAGCAGATTTGCCCGAACTGCACGGCGAAATTCTACGACCTGACCAAACGCCCGGCCCAGTGCCCGAAGTGCGGTCATGAGTTCGACCCAGAAGAGGCGGTCAAGACCCGCCGCATCCGCGCCCGTTCGATCGTCCCCGACTATGAGACCGACGAAGAGGCCGAAGATCAGGTCGCGGACAAGGCTGTGGTCGACGAGGACGAAGAAGAGCCCGAAGTCACCGCACCGGAAATCGATGCCGTGATCGCCGATCCGATCCTCGCCGACGAAGACGAGGACGACGATGTCGAAGGCGGCCGCGTCGGGGGTGACAAGGTCGATGTCGATCTCGATGACGAAGACCTGGCCGACGACGATGCCGACGACGTGCCGTTCCTCGAAGACGACGATGACGACACCTTCGACGAAGAGCTCGATGGCATCGGCCCGGACGAAGATAAGGACGACCTCTGATCGTCCGGCGACCCTTCGGGGACGCTGAACGCATATAATAAGGCTGCCGAGACGAGCTAAGGCCCTGTTTCGGCGGCCTTTTTTATTTTTTCACACAAAATGTGAAAAAAGTGGCTTTTGGGGCTTGCATCGGAAAAAGCCTGCGTCTAGTTTCCGCGTCCTCGCCGGGGGGCACACACCCACGGCGGACCCGAAGATCGGGGCTATAGCTCAGTTGGTAGAGCGCTTGAATGGCATTCAAGAGGTCAGCGGTTCGACTCCGCTTAGCTCCACCATAAAGGCCGCATCCCTAAAGGGTGCGGCCTTTTCCGTTTGAGGCACAGATCGGGCGACAGTGTTGTCGCGGCGGTTGTCTGGGATAAAGCGCTGAGCGCGCCCTACCCCTCGTCCTCACCGCTGACGAGCGTCAGGGGCACGATCACCACATAGCCTTGTGACAGGCGAACCTCGGGCACGGCGGCGCGGGTAAAGGGCTGGTACCAGGTCGGGCCGCCGGCTGCGGGGCTGATTTCCAGAAGATCGCCGGCGCCGAAATTGGGCACGGCGCGGATCTTGCCGATCACCGTGCCTTCGGGGGCGTGGACCGCCAGGCCAATCAAGTCGGCCAGGTAATATTCCTCTTCGTCCGGCTCGGGCAGAGCGCTGCGGGGCACATAGAGCTTGATCCCGCGCAGGGCATCGGCAGCCGTCTTGTCGCCAATGCCCTTGAGCCGCACGGCCAGACCGTCCTTGTGCACCCGTCCGCCGGTGATTTCGGCCACGGGGCGGCCATCGGCCTGAAGCAGGGTCTTGTAGCGCAACAGCGCCGTCGGATCGGCGGTATAGGTGGTGATCCGCACGTCGCCCCGGACGCCAAACCCGCCCGCAATGTGGCCCACAAGGATCAGACGGTCATCGGCGGTGGGGGTCTCGGTCATGAAGGGTCTCAGGTCGTAAAAGGGCAGAGTCGGAGGGGTGGCGTATAAACATGACAAAACCCCGGTCCGGGGGCAAACCCGGACCGGGGTAAAGCGCTCAAGCCGTCGCGCAGGCGATTAGCCCTCGGTCGACTCGTCAGCTGCCTGAGCCTCTTCAGCTGCGGCCGGTGCAGCGGCAGCCGCTTCAGCCTCGGCCTTGGCGGCAGCAGCCGCGGCTTCAGCTTCGGCCTTAGCGGCGGCTTCGGCTTCGATCCGGTCTTGTTCGCGCTGAGCCCGCTCGGCGGCGCGCTCCTGGGCCTTCTTGCCCGGGGTGCCCTTTTGCGGGTTGTTGCCATGCTGCCACTGGATCAGGCCAGCATTGCCAAGGAAGCGCGCCACGCGCTCGGTCGGCTGGGCGCCCTTCTTGAGCCACTCGGCGATGCGCTCGGTCTTGAGCACGACGCGGTCAGCGTTGTCCTTGGCCAGCAGCGGGTTATAGGCGCCCACCTTTTCCAGGAAGCGGCCGTCGCGCGGCGCACGGGCGTCGGCGATGACGATGTGGTAGTACGGGCGCTTCTTGGAGCCCCCACGGGACAGGCGGATTTTCAGCATGTCAGGTCCTTGGTCGTTAAAGGTTATTTTTTCGGTTTAAAGCCAGGCAGGCCCGGAAGACCGCCCAGCCCTTTCGGGGGTTGCGGGAGCCCGCCCAGACCCGGCGGCAGAGCCCCCGGCGGAAGGCCCGGGATCTGTCCGGGCATCTGAAGCGGGTTGCCGGAATTGGCCTCATCAACAGGCAGTTTCCCGCCGCCAAGGGCCTTGAGACGCGCCGGGTCCATCGCGCCGGGACCCATGCCCGGCAAACCCATCATCCGCGCCATATTGGCCAGACCCTTACCCCCGTTCTTGCTCATCATCTTGAAGGCGTCGGCCATCTGACGATGCTGCTTGAGCAGGCGGTTGATTTCAGCGACATCCACACCCGCCCCGGCGGCAACACGGCGTTTGCGCGAGGCATTGAGGAGGTCGGGTTTCTTGCGTTCCTGTTTCGTCATCGAGCCGATAATGGCGATCTGACGGGCGAACATCTTGTCGGACAGGCTGAGGTCCGAGATCTGTTTCTTGACCTTCTGGACCCCGGGCAACAGGCCCATGATCCCTTCCATACCGCCCATGCGCTGCATCTGGCGCAGCTGGTCGGCGAGGTCATTGAGGTCAAACTGGCCCTTGGCCAGCTTCTTGGCCATTTGTGCGGCCTTGGCGGAATCGAGCTCCTGAGCCGCCTTTTCCACCAGGGCGACAATGTCCCCCTGGCCGAGAATGCGTCCGGCGATCCGGCGCGCGTCAAACACATCAAGCTGATCGGTCTTTTCCCCGGCCCCGAGGAACTTGATCGGCAAGCCAGTGACCGCTCGCATGCTCAGCATGGCCCCGCCGCGCCCATCGCCATCGGCGCGGGTCAGGATCAGACCCGTAAGCGGCAGGCGGGCATGGAAGGCCGAAGCCGTGCGCACGGCATCCTGACCGGTCAAGCTGTCGGCCACCAGCAGGGTTTCGGTCGGCTCGGCCAGGCTCGCGATCTCGGCGGCCTCGTTCATCAAGGCTTCGTCGAGCGTGGTGCGCCCGGCGGTATCGAGGATCAGGACGTCATAGCCCTGGAGCTTCGAGGCCGACAAGGCCCGGCGGGTGATCTCGACGGCGGATTGCCCAGCCACGATCGGCAGGGTGTCGACGCCGATCTGTTCACCCAGGAATTTCAGCTGCTCCATCGCCGCCGGACGGCGGGTGTCGAGCGAGGCCATCATGACCTTTTTGCGGTCCTGACGGGTCAGGCGCAGGGCCAGCTTGGCCGTGGTGGTGGTTTTCCCCGACCCCTGAAGACCGGCCATCAGGAACACGACCGGCGGATTGGCATTGAGGTTCAGCGGAACCGGCTCATCGCCGCCCAGCATCTCCACAAGGCCGTCATAGACGATCTTGACCACCTGATCGGCGGGTTTGACCGCGCGGATTACCGCCTCGCCGGTAGCGCTTTCCTTGGCGCGGGTGATGAAGTCCTTGACCACGGGCAAGGCCACATCCGCCTCAAGCAAGGCAATGCGCACCTCGCGCAGGGCCTCGTCCACGTCCTTTTCCGAAAGGACGCCGCGCCCGCCGAGCCGGTCAAAAATGCCGGACAATCTGTCGTTCAGTGTGTCGAACATGCCTCAAACCCTATGGCCAAACGCGATCAGCCCCCGTGGATGATCACATCGACGGGGGTCCTCGCCGTCCTCGTCCGGATGGACCCTTCGCATATTGGAAGGCCGGGGTCGTGACGGTAGAGGCGCAGCTCGCACTGGCGCCAGAAGGCGGGTCTTATGCCGCCGAACCCCTCCGGAGTCAATGCGGGTGGGGGATACTAAGCAAAACCCCCGCCCGGCAAGACCGGACGGGGGCTGGATTTTACCACGATAACAGCCGGAGGGTTGCCCCTCTGGCTGTTTTGCGTCGGGCTTACTTCTTCTTGCTGACGAAGCCGCGCTTGCGCATCAGGGCTTCGGGGTTGACGTCGCGGCCGCGGAAATTGCGGAAGGCCTGGGCCGGATCGACCGAGTCCCCGACCGCCAGGATCGTGTCCTGGAACCGCTTGGCCACGGCCTTGTCATAGGCACCCTGGCCCTCTTCAAAGGCTTCCCAGGCA
>JBKBWB010000113.1:0-6729 GCA_046289215.1 Asticcacaulis sp.
GCGCCAATTGTCGAGCCTGCTTCGGCTGACAGCGCTCGGACTGCCGATCCGCGACGCGATGGAACGCGCCACCGGCCAATCACCCGAAGCCTTTGCCCAGACCCTGCGCCGCTATGTGCGGGGCACGATCCCGACCCGCCAAATCCGCACAAGTCAGAGAACAGATGTCTCACTCACACTTCGGCCCCTGAGTCAGGCCCAGGGCACCTTGGTGATGGAAAGCTGGCTCTATCGTTTGCCCCCCGCCCAGCGGGATCTCAAGGCCGCCATCAGCGCCGCCCGCACCCGCCTTGAGAGCCTGCCGGACAGTCTGGAGCGTAATCGGATCCAGGCCGGCCTCTATCTTCTGGAGCACAAGCCCAACGCCGCCCTGGCGGTCATTCAGCCGTACATCCACTCAGGCCAGGCAACAGCTCTAGATCACCGCATGGTCGCCGATGCCTGGCAGGCCAAGGCCCAGAAGGCCGAAGCCGTGGATGATCAGGGCGCCTGGCTGCAGCAGGCCCGCAGCCATTATGACAGCGCCGCCCGGCTCGATCCGCTCGACTATGGGGCTTTGGTCAGTCTGAGCCGCGCGGGCACAGCGCTCAAACGCATGGGGGTCAAGCTCGCCGATGACCAACTGAACCGGGACGCCCTTCGCCGCGCTCAAGCCATCGCGCCGCAATCGCCGCTGGTCCGCACCCTCGCCGGCCCCCTTCCAGAGTACGACCATAATCTGGCTATCGAAGGCCCAGAGACCGAGACCCTGGCGGTCAAGGCCATTCGGCCTATGCTGCGCCTGTTGGAGGGGGATCCAGCCCCAGAAGCCGCGAGAGCCGCGTCGTTACCGCAGCCGCGTTGATGGCCGTGCAGACAAAGGCATTGGGCGGTCCGTCCAGCCGCTCAATGCGCCCCGGGCTGGGGTCGTGGTGGGTCTGGACCCGAAGACGACAGGGCTCGAACCGATATAGCTCCGGCCACAGCAAGGCCCCGGCGGTGACCGCGTCATGGGGGCTGAAGGTGCCGTCGGGCAGACCGCGAAACTGGCTTTGGAATCGGGCATAGGGCCAGACCGCCCGCGCCAGCCGCTGCATCAGCGGCGGGCCGCCCCGGGCCGCCGCCGCCTCAAGGGCCTGAGCCTGAAGCGTCACACCAAACGTGACATCGAGCGGCACCAGCCGGGGCTGGATCCCGGCATCGAGCACCCGGTGCAGGGCTTCGGGATCGCTCCAGCTGTTGAAGTCCGACCCGCCCGGCGCCCGGCCCTGACCGCCAAAGGCCCCGGCCATAATCACCGGCGACCAGCCGCGCAGGTCCGCAGGATGTTCGAGCAAGGTATCGGCCAGATTGGTCAGGGGGCCGAGAAACAGCCCCTCCAACCCGCGACGCAAGCAGAAGGACAACAAGGAGACCCCGGCCCCGCGCGCCAGCACCGGCAATTTCCAGCGTTGCGAAAACCCGACCCCATTCAGCCCATCGACCCCATGCGCGGGCTGCAACCGGGCGGCCTTGCGCCGGGTCAGGCTCGCCCCGGCCCCGATATAGACATCGACGCCATAACCCGACAACCGCAGCACGCCTCGGGCATTGGCCGCCGCCTGATCGACATAGGTATTGCCAAACACGGCGCTGATCTGGTCGATCATGGCCCCAGCCCGCACCAGCGCCACCAACGCCAGGGCATCATCCACCCCGCCGTCGGTATCGACGTGCACCTTCAGATCCACAGACGGTATCAGGCTCTCAGACATGGGCGGCTTTTAGCCCAGATCCCGGCCCGTTTGGACCCCAAAAACCGCTTAGCCGCCGAGCGCCGCCAGGTCTTCGTCGCTGAGGTCGAAATTGGCATAAACGTTCTGCACGTCGTCATCGTCGTTCAGCACATCAATCAGCTTCAGCAGCGACTTGGCCTGATCACCGGTCACCGGCGTCAGGGTCTGGGGCTTCCAGATCAGGCTGGTGGACTTGGGATCCCCGAGGCTCGCCGTCAGGGCCTCGACCACCGAGCCCAGATCCTCAAAGGCGGTATAGATGGTGTGGACTTCGTCGTCAGTCTCGACGTCCTGGGCTCCGGCCTCAATCGCCGCCTCCATGATCGCGTCGGCCGATCCAGCGGACAGAGGATAGAGCACCTGGCCCAGGCGGTCGAACATGAAGCTGACCGAGCCGGTTTCCCCGAGGTTGCCGCCGTATTTGGTGAAGCTCGACCGCACGTTCGAGGCTGCGCGATTGCGGTTATCCGTCAGCACCTCGACGATCAGGCCAATCCCGCCGGGGCCAAAGCCCTCGTAGCGGATGTCTTCGTAGTTATCGACCTCGCCCGCCGCGCCCTTCTTGATCGCCCGCTCAATATTGTCTTTGGGCATGGACTCGGCCTTGGCGTTGGCCACAGCGAGGCGAAGGCGCGGGTTCATGGCCGGGTCCGGCAAGCCCGACTTGGCCGCCACGGTGATGTCGCGCGACAGCTTGGAAAACAGCTTGGACCGCTGCGCATCGGCGCGACCCTTCTTGTGCATGATATTCTTGAATTTCGAATGGCCGGCCATGGCTGCCTCTTAACTAACGGGACGGCGAAAGGACCGGACGGGTCAAAGCCCAAAGCCGGTCCGGCACCCTCCGGAATTCGGTCAGGCGGCGCTTCTACCCTGTCCGCCCCGGCTTGTCACGCCGTGCGGGTCGTCAGGGGATAGGGTTGATTTTCAATTGACGTTCGATTTCGATCAAACGCTGCTTGCGCCATAGGCCCCCTCCATAGCCCGTCAGGCTGCCATCCGATCCAATCACTCTGTGACAGGGGATGACGAGTGCAATCGGATTAGCCCCGTTGGCGCGGGCGACAGCCCGCACAGCTTGAGGGCGCCCAATGGCCTGGGCAATGTCGGCATAGCTGCGGGTTTCTCCCGGCGGAATCTCACGCAAAGCCGCCCAGACCTCGTGCGAAAATGGGCTGCCCCTCGGCTTAACCGGCGTCAGAAACTGGCCAGAGCGTGCCGCAAAATAGTCCTCCAACTCAGCCCGGATCTGCTGCGACGGCGGAAAGTCCCCAAGACCGATCTTGTCCTTGGCATCCGCCTGAAGGTGCCTCAACTCCGTCGGGAGCAGCTTTCGATCCAGAAACTCCAGCAGGTGCAGATGCGATGGGCTGGAGACGGCAATCATGTCGCCTAAAGGCGTTGGGATCCAGGTCGCCCGGAGCATACCTTCGGACTTGAGGTCATTCGGGCTACAGCCCACCAACCGGGCAAAGGCCACGCGAAAAGCGCTTGCAGACTCAAAACTGGCTTCGAGCTGCGCCTCCAGCACCGCGCCCCCCGCAGCCAGTACACTGAACCCCTCGCGCAATCGGTACATCCGAGCCAGTTCCAGAAAGGTCATGCCGTAGTGACGTTTGAACGCCCGGCGCACCGTCGACAGGTCATACCCAAGTGCCGCAATGCGCGGTTCGGACCATCGCTCACCCGGTGAGGCCTCTAGCAACGCCAGCAGCGACAGCACAATCGGATCCGATTTTGCGGCGGCTTCGATGGGATGACACCGCCGACAGGCCCGGAACCCGGCGTTCAAACAGGCCTCAATGGTCGGGAAAAAGGAACAGTTTTCAAACCGGGGCTTCCGGGCCGGGCATGTCAGACGACAGAACACGCCCGTAGACGAAACCCCGACATAGGCTTGCCCATCGAACCGGTCATCCCGGGCCATCAAGGCCGCATAGAGCGTTTCAGCATCGGGAAGTGTAAACAGCATGGCCCGATATAACAGTTCCTAACCCGGCAGGTCGTCGAAAACCGGGCGTTTATTTCCCCCCCTCGATCTGGCTGAGGGTCAGGCTGGGGGTAATGGCCTCCGGGCTGATGCGGATGTGGATCAGCGCGGGACCGTCCGCTGCCAAGGCCCGCTCAAGCGCCGGGGCAAAGGCGTCGGTGGTCTCGACCGTCTCGCCGTGACCGCCATAGGCGCGGGCCAGGGCGGCAAAGTCCGGGGACTGCATCATCGTGCCCGAGGGCCGACCGGGGTATTCGCGGGCCTGGTGCATGCGGATCGTGCCGTACATGGCATTATCGACCACGATCACCAGCAGCTTAAGGCCATACTGGACCGCCGTGCCGAACTCCTGGCCGTGCATCAGGAAACAGCCGTCCCCGGCAAAGGCCACCACGGTGCGCGAAGGGGCAACCTGTCGCCCGCCCACAGCCGCCGGGACGCCATAGCCCATGGAGCCGCTGGTCGGCGCTAACTGGGTGCCAAAAAGGCGGAACGGCCAGAACCGGTGCACCCAGGTGGCATAGTTGCCCGCCCCGTTGCACAGGATGGAGTCGGCCGGCAGGGTCGCGATCAGGGTCTGCATCACCGCCCCCATCTGGACATCGCCGGGGATGGTGATCCGAGCCGGATCAGACCAGTCGAGATAGGCGGCGTGGGCCGCTTCGGCCGCGCCCGCCCAGCACGGGGCCGTATCCGGGCTTAGGGCGCGCAAGGCCGCCGCAAAGGTCGTCGGGGCGGCCTGTATCCCCAGACCGGCGTGATAGACCTTGTTCAGCTCCTCAGCGCCTGGATGCACATGCACAAGGCGCGCTCCGTCGCCGGGAATGTCGAGCAGGCTGTAGCTCTGGGATGGCATTTCCGACAGCCGCCCGCCAACCAGCAGGATCAGGTCGGCCGCCTTGATCCGCGCCAGCAATTTCGGGTTCGGCCCAATCCCCAGATCGCCGCCGTAACAGCGATGGTCCGCCGGGAACAGCATCTGGCGGCGGAAGGTGACAAAGGCCGGAAGGTCCCAGCGATCGGCAAAGTCGGCCATATCGGCCACCGCCTCGGCGCTCCAGCCCGAGCCGCCCAGCAGCAGCACCGGTGCCTTGGCGGCCTCAAGCCGCGCCTTGAGGGTCTGCATCGCCTCCGGGGCGGGATGGGCCAGCACCGGGCTGTACGGAGCGGCGTCGGCCACCGATACCACATCGGTCAGCATGTCTTCGGGCAGGGCCACCACCACCGGCCCCGGGCGGCCCTGGGTGGCCACCTGAAACGCGCGGCGGATCAGCTCGGGGATGCGGGCCGCATCCTGGATCTCGACCACCCACTTGGCCATGGACCCGAACACCGCGCGGTAATCCAGCTCCTGAAAGGCCTCGCGGTCGGTCATGTCCCGCGCCACCTGTCCGACGAACAGGATCATCGGCGTCGAGTCCTGATCGGCGATGTGCAAGCCTGCCGAGGCATTGGCCGCCCCCGGCCCGCGCGTGACCATACAGATCCCCGGTCGCCCGCTCAGTTTGCCCGCCGCCTCGGCCATCATCGCCGCCCCGCCTTCCTGACGGGCCACGACCAGCTTGATGTCGGTGTCATAAAGCGCATCCAGCACCGCCAGATAGCTTTCCCCCGGTACACAGAACACGTCCTCGGTGCCATGAAGGCGCAGCTGATCGACCAAAATCTGGCCGCCGGTCCGGGGGGTCGTCGATGCGGTCATAAAGGCTTCTCCAGATCAGGACGCAGACAAAGAGGCGGGGGGCACCGAGGCGTCAAACCCCCAGGCCGGATCACTCAACACGGATGCGCGATCGCCATCCAGGCGCGGGCTGGGCCGCGGGGCGACGCAGGGGGCACCGTCGATCCGGATCGGCGTGCGCACCCCGGGCAGGTCGTCGTTCAACGTCAGGGCCATGCCCCGATGCTGGACCTGGGGATCGGCGAACACATCATCAAGCCGGTTAATGGGCCCGGCCGGAACCCCCTCGGCCTCCAGCGCCGCCAGGAGCCCAGCCCGGTCAAAGCGGCGGGTCTCGACGGCCATCATCGCGGTGAGCCGGACGCGGTTGGCCACGCGGGCCTTGTTGGTGGCGAAATCGGGATCCGTGGCCCATTCCGCATGGCCCAGCACGGCACTCAGCTTGGCAAACTGACGATCCGCGCCACAGGCAATGATGATGTGGCCGTCCGAAACCGGAAAGGTCGAATAGGGCACGATATTGGGGTGCGCATTGCCCAGCCGCGACGGCGGCGTGCCGGTCGCCAGATAGTTCAGCGCCTGATTGGCCAACACCCCGACCTGACAATCGAGCAGGGCCATGTCGATAAAGGCCCCCTCGCCCGTCACCGCCCGCCGGGCCAATGCCGCCTGAATGGCGATGACGCTGTAAAGGCCGGTAAACACATCGGCAAAGGCGACGCCAATCTTTTGCGGGGCCCCGTCCGGCTCGCCCGTCAGGTCCATGATCCCGCCCATACCCTGGATCATAAAGTCATAGCCCGCGCGATGCGCATAGGGACCATCCTGCCCAAAGCCGGTGATCGCACACCAGATCAGGCGCGGGTTATGGCGCTTAAGGCTGTCGTAATCGAGCCCGTAGCGCTTAAGGCCGCCGACCTTGAAATTCTCGATCACCACATCGGCATGGGCCGCCAGATGTTTGACCAGCGCCACCCCCTCGGGGGTGCGAAAATCGGCGACCACCGCCCGCTTGCCCCGGTTACAGCTGTGGAAATAGGCGGCACTGAGGTCCTCGCCCTCCGGCCCGGTCAGGAACGGTGGCCCCCATTGGCGGGTGTCATCCCCGTCCGGGGACTCGACCTTGACCACATCTGCCCCGAGGTCCGCCAGGGTCTGACCGGCAAAGGGACCGGCCAGGATCCGGGCCAGATCAAGGACTTTCAGCCCCGCTAGCGGGCGTGCGCTCAGCATCCCGGCCTCAGAAAAACGCCTGCAAGCCGGTCTGGGCGCGGCCCAGGATCAGGGCGTGCACGTCGTGGGTC
>JBKBWB010000114.1:0-6717 GCA_046289215.1 Asticcacaulis sp.
GGTTATGCTTTCACGACTCGGGTGAACGCAGTTTTTATAACAGCAAACACCCGATCTACACGCCTTCAGATCTTAAAGGTTTGAAGCTGAGGGTGGTTAACTCCGACCTCTTTGTCAGCATGGTCCGAAATCTTGGAGCCGATGCGACGCCTATGCCCTTGAGCGAAGTTTATTCATCCTTGGTACAGGGCGTGATTGATGGCGCAGAGAACAATCCGCCATCTTATGAAACTGGGCGACACTTCGAAGCCGCACCTTACCTCAGCTTGACGCGACACGTCGTGGCTCCAGAAGTTTTGGTCATGTCTAAAGTTCGCTGGGACAAGCTGACAAAAGCAGACCAAGCCCTTGTACGCGAAACGGCCCGTGAGTCTGTTACCTACATGCGAACGCTTTGGGACGCCCGTGTGGACGGCGCCATGGCCAGACTGGTTAAGGCCGGGGTAAAGGTAAACCAGATCGATGATCTCGAAGCCTTTCGGATCCGGGTACAACCTGTCTGGAAACAATTCATCCGCACACCTCAGCTACAACGCATGGTTCACGCCATTGAGGCCCTGTCAGAGTCAGCGCCTGAGTCAAAGGTGGCCAAATGAATTCCGTCCGACTTCGCGCGCTCCATAGCGTATTCAATCGCTTTTCAGAGCTGGCCGCAAAGGGGCTGATCTGGGCAGCCAGTTTTGGCCTTTTGCTGATGACGGCCTTTATTGCCTGGCAGGTGTTTGGCCGATTTATCTTGCAATCTAGCCCGTCATGGACGGAGCAGGCGGCCCTGTTTCTTATGATCTGGTTTGTATCGCTAGCGGCGGCCGCGGGCGTTCGCGAAGGTTTTCACATCCGCATCACAGCCGTAGAAGAGTCTGCCCCACCCCGCATACGTCAATTCATGCAAACAACAGCAAATATCATCGTTGGTCTTATTGGAGTGACGATGCTGATTTGGGGCGGTGAGCTTGTGATAAAGACATGGAATCACGCCATTCCGTCCTTGAGCCTTACTCGAGGAATGGCTTACTTGGGATTACCGCTCTCAGGCGCACTCATTGCTTTGTTTTCAATTGAGAATGTATTGAACACGCTCATTGCTTCCTCATCGAAATTGGAAGGAGACGCCTGATGGAACTGATGGTTCTTGGAGTTGTTCTGATCTTGCTTCTGGCCTTGGGTGTCCCGGTCGCCTTTGCGTTACTTGGCGCTTCGATCGCGTGTTTCTTTGCGTTGGATATCCCGCTTGTGGTCGTATTTCAGCGCTTGGCGGCGGGGATAAGTGTCTTTTCACTCATCGCCATCCCGTTTTTCATCTTTGCCGGTGATCTCATGTATCGATCCGGTATCGCCGAGCGGCTTGTCCGGGTGGCTGATGCGGTATTTTCGCCCGCACGGGGCGGCCTTGGTCTTGTCAACGTCGGCGCAAACACGCTGTTTGGGGCCGTCTCCGGTTCAGCGATTGCCAGTGCCAGCGCAATGGGCTCGACCCTGATCCCCTTGATGCGTGAAAAGGGTTACGACGGGGATTATGCCGTCAATGTCACCGCAACGGCTGCGATTGTCGGGCTATTAATCCCCCCCTCCCACAACATGATCATCTATTCCGCCGCAAGCGGAATCGGTGTGCCGATCAGCCAGTTGTTCTTGGCTGGCGTAATCCCCGGCCTTCTCGCGGCGACATTCCTAGGGTTGGCGGCTTGGCTTGTTGCCCGCAAGCGAAATTATCCGAAAGGAATCTTCCCTGGGGTCCAAGCACTGATCCGAGCTGTGATCTTTGCAGTACCGGGTATGTTGACGATTGCCATTATCATGGGTGGCATTTTGGGTGGCGTGTTTACACCAACAGAATCCTCTGCAATCGCAGTGCTCTATACAATCGTGATCGGGGTATTGGTTTACCGTACGCTAGGTCTGCAGAAGTTTCTTGAGGCCGCTCGCCAGTCCGTGCGCATCACCGCAATGGTGCTGATGATCATCGCTTCGGCCACAGCCTTTGGCTATGCCTTGGCCATCATGGAAACACCAACCCAATTGGCGAGCCTGATCACGTCGCTCACGAACAACCCGATCTTAGTCCTGCTCATCATCAATGTGGTGTTGTTGGTCCTGGGCACCTTTATGGATATGTCTCCTCTGATCATCATTACCACACCGATCCTTCTGCCCGTCGCCATGGCCGTGGGCGTAGACCCCGTTCATTTTGGCATCATCATGATGCTGAATCTCGGGATAGGCTTGGTCACGCCTCCCGTTGGGTCCGTGCTCTTTGTCGGCGCCGCCGTAGGCAAGATCCGGGTCGAAGAGGCGGTGCGGACCATCGCCCCCTTCTATCTGGCTCTTGTCGCAGCCTTGATTTTGGTTACTTACGTGCCGGCCCTTTCTCTGGCATTGCCTGCATTACTTAAGTAGAGATAAGAGAGATTATAAAAATAGGCCTCAGGTACATAACCTGAGGCCTTTATAGTTTGGAGGGAAACCTAAACTGCGTTAACGACGCACATCAAACCCAGAACCATCATCGAACCGATCCAAATCACCGGACCGCACAAGGCATAGATCACCGGGTTGTGCATGCTTTAAACACGCCGCGGCGATTGCCCGCTGAACACAGGTTGTGAGCGGTTGCTTTCTCAAGACACCGTCTAGGAAGCCCGCAGCAAAAGCATCACCCCCGCCAATCCGGTCGACAATTCGCTCAAGATCATAAACACGGCTATGACAAGTTTCGTCGCGGCTAAAGGCATGCCCCTGAAGCTGATTGCGATCCGCACTGAATTGCGTCCGGGTCGTAGAGGCCATAATCTTGAGATTGGGCATCAAGGCAAAGGCCACGTCTGCCGCCTGCTTTTCACGGGCCTGAGGATCGACATCACCGGTAAAGCTCTGACCAAAGACAAGGCTGATATCTTTGTGGCCGGCGAAAACGAGATCTGCTTCCTGCAGTAAGTCATGAATCCGCGTTTTCGGATCGGCACTCCACTCCGCCCAGAGCTTGGGCCGGAAATTGCCGTCGTAGGACACCATCACCCCAAGGTCTCGAGCCGTTTTCATGGCAGCCAGTGCGGCCTGATAGGCAGCCTCGCCCAGGGCCGCCGTGACGCCAGACACATGCAGACACCCAGCGCCCTTAAGCAGGGCACACCAATCCAGCGCACCAAAATCAAATGTGGCAAAGGCGCTATCTTTGCGGTCATAGACGATGTCTGAAGCCCGGTGTACGGCCCCCGGCGTCAGAAAATAAAGCCCCATTCGTCCGTCGGCGCGACACACGTAATCCGTGCCCACCCGTCGACGCTGAAGCTCCTGAAGCGCGGCGTCCCCCAAAGCATTCTCTGGCGCCACACTGATCATTTCCACGCGATGCCCGAGTGTCGCCAAACCCGCAGCCACATTGGCTTCCGCCCCACCAACGAAGGGCTGCAAAACCGGCAGTTCTGACAGGCAGACGTGTCCTGTCGCCGTAAGACGGATCAAGAGCTCACCGAAACAGAAAACGGGGCCAGATGCCGTCATTGCGGCGCATCCACGGTACGGATGACCAGTTCGTGTTCCTGGGTCATTGGGCCCATAAACCTGACAAGCGCCATTTGGCCAGAGCGCACATCATGAATGCCCGTTGTTGCCCCAGAGGAAACCAGCATTCCCTTCTTCAAGGGATACCCACGGCTATCAAGATGCTTGAAGAGCCAGGCAAGGGCCGCAAGCGGACCACCGGGCATGGTAAAGAGCCCGCCTCGACCAACCGCCTCACCGTCAATAAACGTTTCCGCTCTGAACGTCGAAAGCGCCTCAACATCAAGATCCTCAAGGCGAGCAGAAGTCAGATCCACAAGCCTTGGACCCAGGATCAATCCGTTATTATTGCCATAATCGCTGGCAACAACCGTCGGTCCAAGGTCATTGATGGTGAGCAATGGAGACCCGGCCATCTCCACACCTGCGTAAACCGCTGAAAGCGCCCGCAAGACATCAATTGGCGTTTCCGGAACCTGACCTGGCTGGATATCCAAGCCCAACTCAAAGACATACTCCGCCTCGACAGCCGCAAAACCGCCCGGGATGACATCGATGCTCAGCGTTTCATCGGCATCCTCGGCGCGCTTGAGCCGGGAAGCGAATACAGGACCGCACAGACGTTCTGTACCGAAGCGGGCCTGATTTTCGGGCGATAAGCGCCCGATTTTCCAGCCGACAACGGGTTCCTCACGCAGCGAAATCGCCAGATCCTGAATAGCATAGGCATGCGCCATATCCGCCGGGATATCTCCGGGATAGTCCGCCAAGGCTTCCCGACGTGCGCGCCGGTCCACAAAGGTGCGCGCGATGTTGTGAAGGGCGCTCATCGGTTACCTCGCCAACCAGCCGCCATCGACCGGAAGGATGATGCCATTGACATAGTCGGAGGCCTTAGAGGACAAGAAAACAGCGGCCCCACCCAAGTCTGAGGGCTCACCCCAGCGGCCCGCGGGTATACGCCCAAGGATCTCGCTTGAGCGCGCTTCATCAGCCCGTAACTGAGCGGTATTGTCCGTCGCCATGTAACCCGGGGCAATGGCGTTAATATTCAACCCTTTTGCAGCCCACTCATTGGCAAGTAACCGGGTAATCCCTGCAATTGCGGACTTGGAGGCCGTATAGGAGGGAACACGAATTCCGCCTTGGAAAGACAACATTGAAGCGATGTTGATAATCTTACCACGGCCATTGGCAATCATATGTCGTCCAGCGGCCTGAGACATGAAAAAGGCGGACTTGATGTTGACGTTCATGACGTCATCCCAGTCTTTTTCAGAAAAATCTACAGCATCGCAACGTCGGATCAGGCCCGCATTATTGACAAGAATATCAAGGCCCCCAAGGCCATTAACCGTCCCTGACAAAAGATCAGCTATCGGCGCTGTCGACGTTAAATCTGCCTGCAAATTGATAAAGCGGCGGCCGAGCGCGCGCACGCGATCGCCGGTTTCGGTCGCTTCTTGGATGCCAGCCGCAGCAATATCAGCGCCTGCTGCGGCCAAGGCCAAGGCAATGCCCTGACCAAGACCCGTATTGGCACCCGTTACAAGGGCAACCTTGCCCGACAGGTCAAAAGGATGGGTCATTGCTATTTTCCTTATTATTTAGGCAAGTTGACAGATATCGAGGACATTCATGTCCGTGTAATCAAGATTTTCACCGCCCATGGCCCAAATGAAGCTGTAGTTCGATGTACCGCAGCCCATATGAATAGACCAAGGCGGAGACACGACAGCCTCATTATTCTTCATAACGATATGTCGGCAATTATCAGGCTCGCCCATGAAATGAAACACTCGGTCGTTATCGCTTAGTCTAAAGTAGAAATAGACCTCTGAACGACGATCATGAAGGTGAGGTGGCATTGTGTTCCAAACAGAACCCGTATCCAGTTCTGTCAAGCCCAGGAGCAGCTGGCACGATTTTGCAGTCGTCGGAACGATGTATTGGTAGATCACGCGTTTATTTGAGGTCTCTGTTGATCCGCGCTCAAGCGGAACCGCCTTGCTAATCGGTATGTGGACCGCTTCATAGCGAACATGCGCCGGCGTAGAGGTCAGGTAATAGAGCGCAGGGGCGTCGGCCGTTCCGGGGCCAAACACGACGTCTGTTGTTCCCATAGGGACATAAAGGCCATCACGTGGCGCGAGCGTGTAGACCACGCCATCCAAGCTTACCGTTCCTGTACCCGTGCCCACATTGATAATGCCCAGTTCTCGGCGCTCAAGAAAGGGATGCCCTGCAGCTGATGCCGGCTCTGTTTGATGGGGCAAGCTAACCGGGCTTGAAACGGGAGCCACGCCACCAATTACAAAACGCTCAAAGTGTGTATAGTGCAAAACAACTTGATCAGGTTTGAACAAACCATCCAGTAAATACTTATCCCGCAAATCCTGATTGGCCGCATTGACCATCATGTCCGGATGAGTGGCATAGTAGGTTTTAGAAAACATACCGGTTTTTTCACACATTACAGGCCTCGCGTGCAAAAGGGTGTCAAATCTTGTAAGCTGATCGGGGTAAGGTGTCGGTCAGATCATGGATCAGGGTGTGCGCTTCGGTCATATCGAGACGATGTTCGCTGACGAGGCGGGCGAGATAGCGGGCATCCAGACGCCGGGCCATGTCATGACGAGCCGGGATCGACAGAAACGCCCGGGTGTCATCATTGAAACCAACCGTGTTGTAAAAACCTGCGATGGGTGTGACTTGCTCACGGAACCGCAACATGCCCTCGGGGCTGTCATGGAACCACCACGCCGGCCCAAGACGTAAGCAAGGATAGTGACCTGCTAAGGGAGCCAATTCACGCGAATAGGCCGCTTCATCAAGTGTAAACAAGATAATGCTCAGGTCCGGCTCATTGCCAAAGACGTCCAGCATTGGCCTCAAAGCCTCGACATACTCTGTCGACCCTGGGATATCAGCGCCTTTGTCTCGACCGTAAGCCTTGAAGAGCCCGCGATTATGGTTGCGACGGGCACCCGCATGAATCTGAAGCGTCATGCCGTCGTCGAGACTCATGCGTGCCATCTCCGTCAGCATTTGCGCACGGAAGAGCTCACACGCCTCAGGGGTCCGGTCTTTTTGACGGATCCGAGCATATAGCTTCTCTGCATCAATAGGACAGAGATTGGCAGTCCGCGCTGTGGGATGGCCATGATCAGTGGCTGTCGCGCCAAAGCTACGGAAATAGGCGCGCCTTGCCTGATG
>JBKBWB010000115.1:0-6690 GCA_046289215.1 Asticcacaulis sp.
GGTCGCTCTGGTCCAGGGGAAGGCCGGACCAACCCCGTCCGCGAAACCTATCAAAGCCACAGTGATCTTTCGGAACAATGCCACGGAAATCGGCGATATCCGTCTGGCCGATGCGCCCCGGATCGGCTAGGCAGGTCCCAATTATATGATGAATGTCATCGATTGCGTAACATGGGGCCTGATCGGGTGAACGAACCGTCGTCGCCAACAACCCATCTGTCTTTAGCGGAGGTCCGCCGCGAGATTGATGCCATCGACAGCGAACTGTTGCGGTTGCTGGATGCGCGTGCGCGTTTGGCCTCCGCTGTGGCTGCGGCCAAGCGGGCTGAACCGGATGCTGCCACGGCCTCGCCCCTTCGTCCCGCGCGCGAAACGGCAATCTTGCGCGATCGCCTCGGGGCCCCGCGGCAAGGGGCTGGGCCGCGCCTGATCCTCAAGGTTTGGCGAGAATTGATGGGCGAAAGTCTGGCGCTTCAGGGCGGGTTGGATATTCGCGCGTGGGGCGGGCGTCAGGCAACTGCGGTTTATCATATGGCCCGTTGCCGTTTTGGCGCGGCCAATCCCGTGGTCATGACCGAGACGCCCGAAGCGGCGCTCAAGGCCTGTGACGGGCCGCGCGGCGTTGCGGTTCTGAGCCTTGAGACGGGACAGGGGTGGTGGGCGCGCTTGCTGCTGCGTCCGGATCTGGTGGTGTTTTCCACCTTGCCGGAACTGGCCAGCGAAGGGCCGATGCGGGCTCTGGTCGTCGGTCCCGTTGCAACGGAACCCACAGGTCATGACCTGACGCTGTGGGTTACCGATGCGCCCGAACCCGCAGACCAGATCATCGACATCCTCGGGCGGATCGGCTTTGCTGCGGATTTAATTTCATCTGCAACAGGATTGAAATTGTTTGCTCTCTCAGGCTATGTCCAGAAAGATGACATACGGCTGTTATCGGCCCCGGGCCGTATATCGGGTGTAATCGGAGCCGTTGCGGCGCCTTTTGATGAATAAGGACTTCAGATGACTCAGCCTGCTGTGAAGACAGACCTGACCGCGCCCGCCCCCAAGGCCGGGATCCTCGATATTGCGCCTTATGTCGGCGGCAAGTCGAAGCTGGCGGGTGTGGCCGAGCCGATCAAACTGTCCTCGAATGAAAATGCGCTGAAATGCAGCCCCAAGGCCACGCAAGCCTTCTTGGATGCTCAAGCCAATCTGTTCCGTTATCCCGACGGTGTGGCCGCGCCCCTGCGCGAGGCCGTGGCCCGTCATCATAATCTCGAAGCGGATCGCCTGTTGTTTGGGGCCGGTTCGGATGAGGTGTTTGCCCTGCTGAACCAGACCTATCTGGAGCCGGGCGACAATATCGTCACCGGTCAGTATGGCTTCCTTGCCTATCGCATCAGCGCTCGCGCCTGTCAGGCCGAGGTGCGTCTGGCGCCGGAACCGGATCTGCGGGCCGATGTGGACGCCATCCTGTCGCTAGTCGATGCACGGACCAAGATTGTCTATCTGTCTAACCCGTCCAACCCGACCGGTTCGTGGAACACGCCCGAAGAGGTTGCTCGCCTGCATGCCGCACTTCCGGCCTCTGTGTTGCTGGTGGTGGACGAGGCCTATGCGGAATATGTGACCGAGCCGACCTGGACCACGGCCCTGCCGCTGGCCCGCGTGTCGGATAATGTCATCGTCACCCGGACTTTCTCCAAGATCCATGGCCTGGCTGGTTTGCGCGTCGGGTTTGGCTATATGCCCAAGGCTGTGGTTGAGGCGGTGGATCGGATCCGACTGCCCTTTAACGTCAATCTTCCGGCCCAGTTTGCGGCGGTCGCGGCCCTTGAGGATACGGCCCACGTTGAGGCCTCGCGGGATCTGGTGGTCGAGTGGCTCCCGCGCATGACCCAGGAAATCCGGGGGCTGGGCTTTGAGACCTTCCCGTCGGCGGGCAACTTCCTGCTGATCCGCTTCAAGGATGTGGAGACGGCGAAAGCCGCCGATGCGCACCTTCAGGAAAACGGTATCATCGTGCGTCCGGTCGGCGGCTATGGCCTGTTTGACTGCCTGCGGGTGACGATCGGGGTCGAAGCTGAAAACCGGGCGTTCTTGGATGCTCTGGCCAGCTTCAAGCCCTAAGGATAAACGGCAAAACCCGGATCAGCGGTTTTGCGCTTCGGCGATCAGCGCATCCGAAGCCGCCTCGATCCGGGTTTTCATTTCCGCCATAAAGGCTGCCCGCTTCATCCCGGCGGGCAGGGCCGGCAGGAACTCGAAGACAATCGTGCCCGGATGACGGATGAAGCCCTTGGCGGGCCAGCATACGCCCGAATTGGTCGCCAGCAGCGTACAGGGCGTATCCAGCTCACGATACAGCGCGGCGACGCCGGGCTTGTAGTCTGCGGGCTGGCCCACTGCCGTGCGTGTCCCTTCGGGGAAGATCAGAACTTGACGCTGTTCAGACAGCCGGGCCTGGGTATCGCTGACCATCTTACGCAGGGCCTTGGCCGCATCTTCGCGCACCACAGGGATCATCTGGGCCTTGGCGGCAAACCAGCCAAAAAATGGCATGCCGATCAGTTCTGACTTCATGACAAAGCACGGGTCGTCCAGGAACAGGAACGGGGCGATGGTGTCGATCATGCTCTGATGCTTACCTGCAATCAGCGCGGTCCCCGTCGGTCGGTGTTCCAGCCCCCGGATCTCCATCCTCACGCCAACGAACACCTTGAGCCCAAACAGGCACAACCGCACCCAGGTCCGAATCACCGTCAAAGACCAGCGCCGTGGACCCAACAAGGCCGGAGACCCCAGGACAGCGACCAAGGCCATAGTCAGATAAAGCCAGGCGGTAAAAAGCAAAGAGCGAAGTACAAGCACGCGGGAATTCCGGGTTAAGCGGGTCAGGAAGCCAGATCAGGACGCTGGCGCGTTCAGAGGGTCCTGAACCGGGGGCTGGGCCGGATCCGGTTCAACTGATTTATGCGTGGCGCGGCTCAGGCCCAGCACGGCCTCGCGGGCCAAAATGGCCAGAAACTTACTGTATTCCAGCATCATGATCCGCATCCCTTTGCTGGTCTTCCACCAGTTGCGGGCATCGAGCGCCGGAGTTGTGACGGGATAGGGGGCCAGAGTCACCCCCGGTAAGGCCCCTCGGATTTCCACCAGACTGCGGGGCATGTGATAGTCCGAGGTGACGACAATCAGGCTGTCAAAGCCCTTGGCGCGGGCCCAAGCGGCGATTTCTTCGGCGTTGCCGACCGTGTCGAGGGCATCAAATCCGAGGTCCACACAACAATCAAAGCTGCGGCGCGATCCGTCTGCGACTTCCCGCAGTTCATCCCGGGTTACGACCTTATTGACCCCAGACACCAGGAGGCGCTCGCCCTTGCGTCGTTCCAAAAGGCGCATGGCCTCACGGATTCGCATATCCGAGGCCCCGGTCAGGGCGACAATGGCGTCCGCTTTTTCGGGCTCCTCAGCCGGGGTCGAGTTCACCACACGGTCGGCAAAGGCCATCAGGCCTGCGGTCCAGAGCAGGATAATGACGAGGACTGCGATCAGACTGCGCATCATAACCCCCTCAGCAGACGCATGGCCGTCATCCGGGCTGTGATCGCTGCGATCAGCGCCGCCAGAACCGGACAGGGTAAGATTACTAACAGGTCAAACCATGACAGGGGAAGAGCCAGCATTAACCCTGCGTCACTGCCGACCAATTTGAGCACAATTAACAGGAGCGCAGCCCCCAAAGTGCCCAGAATGCCCGCCTCGGCGGCCAGTTGCGCAAAACGAGTCTGGAACAGATTGGCAATGAACAGATCCACCGCGCCATTGAGGCTCAGGACCTCAACCACATCTCGCCGCGCTTCAAGCCCCGCCCGGGTGGCAAAGGCTATGACCGCCGCCGCCGCGCCACCGGTCAACAGGAAAATCGCCCCTGCCAGCCCCCGCAAAATCCAGGCCGCTTGCTGGACATCCTTGAGCCAGCGGCTGTGGTCATCGATGGTGGCGCTGATCCCGGCGGCTTTGAGCGCTTTTTCAAGGGTGGCAACTCTTGCGGGGGATTCCGGGTTCAATCGCACCTCAACCAGATAAGGCAGGGGCAGGTCCTCGACCACCACATCCCCGACCCAGGGCTTAATCAGCGCAATGGCCTTTTCTTCTTCCAGAGCGGCGGCTTCGCTCACACCCTTGACGCCTGCAAGGACCTCGGCGGCCTGGGAGGCGGTGGCATAGCCGCTTTCTACGCCCTTGGGGCGGACCTGGACCGTGACCTCACCCCGGATATCCCGGCTCCACCCCTCTGCGGCGCGGCTGGTGGCCATCAGGGTGAGCGCGGCAAGGCAAGCGAGGAAACACAGGACCCCGACGACAAAGTGCAGGGAAATCTCGCGCGTATCGCGTTCCGGCAAGATCGGGGCCGGTTTCCAACGGCGAATTTCCGGGGGCAAATCGACCATTACAGCCCCTCCGGAACAGTTTGGGTCAAATCGCGCCGGCTTAAAAGGCCTTCGTGGAGGTCGAGGACCGGCATGCCCGAGGCCCGGATCAGCGCCTCGTCGTGGGTTGCGATCACAACCGTAGCCCCGAGGCGGTTCAGTTCAATGAACAGACGAAGGATCCGCAGGCCCATGGCATGGTCGATATTGCCCGTCGGTTCGTCCGCCAGGATGATCCGGGGCCGGGTCACCACCGCACGGGCCACGGCCAGACGCTGCTTTTCCCCGCCGGAAAGGGTTTGGGGCATGGCCTCGGTCCGATGCTTCAGCCCGACCCACTGCAACAGCTCATAGACATCCGCCCGGTACTGGTCCGGATGCTGATTGGCGACTCGCAATGGCAAGGCGACATTGTCAAATACGGACAAGTGGTCGAGCAGTCTGAATTCCTGAAACACCACCCCGATTCGCCGCCGCAATCGTGCTGCGCCATCGCGATCCAGCTGTCCCGTATCATGCCCGAACAGGGTCAAGCGCCCTCTGCTCGGGCGCGCCGCCAGATAAAGCAGTTTGAGCAGAGAAGATTTTCCAGCGCCGGACGCGCCGGTTAGGAAATGGAAAGAACCTGCGGGTAAATTAAGGTTAACATCGCGCAGCACCTCGGGAGCATTCCCGTAGCGCATGCCGACTTGGTCAAATCTTACAATGGCCGGGTCTTGTTCCAGGTTTATCTCTGCTTTTGGATTCCGGTTGCGGTCGAACTGGGCTGCACGCTGGACACAGGGTCCGAAATCGGAGACGCGTAGGGAACGCGACGTTCCCCCGATTCGGTGGCCATGATACTGACCTGTCCCGAGTGCGCTACGAGTTATTCTATCCCCGACGGCGCAATCGCACCAGAGGGGCGTAAGGTCCGTTGCGCGGCGTGTAAGACCAGCTGGCTGGCCATGCCGGAACCGGCGCTTGAATTGGATCTGGCTGAAGCTGTGGCTGAACCTGACGTCCAGCCAGTCAAGGATATGCCCAAGGCGGCCAAGCCTGAGCCCAAGGGGCGTGAGATCCCCAAGCTTTACCGCGAAATGATCGAGGCCCAGAAACGTCTCAAGGGTTTGGCCACACAGGGTCTGGTCTGGGGCGGTCTGGTCGCGGGCTTTGCCCTCGTTCTGACGGCAGCCTACGTGTTCCGCATCGAGGCTGTCCGACTGATGCCGTCTGTGGCCGGGGCCTATGCGGCCGTGGGTTTACCGGTCAATGCTGTAGGGCTGGAAATTATTCGCACATCCGGGCGTCCGATCCTCAGCAAGGGGCGCTTTGCTGCAGAAATCACTGCGACAGTCCGCAACATTACCGATAAGGCGATTACTGTGCCGCCAGTTCACGCAGCCGCGGTGGATGTAGCGGGTAAGCCTGTGACGGAACTCACGCTTTTGCCCGGAACACTGGTCGTACCTGCGGGTGAAACGGCGGAGATGGTGCTTGTGGTTCCCGATCCGATGAACAAAGTCAGCTTGGTTGAGCTTGGGTTCGATCTTGAGGCGTTCAAAGCCGCTGAAAAAGCCAAAAAGGCTAAGGGCAAGACCCACGCGGCGGCTCCGGCGCACAAGACCCGTGTGGCCCATGACTCGGGTCATGCCGACAAGGGCCATGACCCGGCGGATTCGCACGCCCCGGCGTCGCACGCCGCACCTGCGACCGATACCCATGGCCCGGCGCATGAGCCGGCGACTCCGCCGCATCCGGCCCCTGGTCACGGTCCAGAAACACACGCGCCCGCGTCGCCCGGATTGCGCCCAGCCTTGCCTGCCGAGGCTGTGCCCCATGCGCCGGAACCGGCTCACCACTGAGGAAACGCCATGAAAGCCCTTCCGGAATGTATTCTGGATGAAGCCGGGATCGCCGCCGCGGTCGAGGATCTGGCCGATCGTCTGATGCCCTTGGTCGATGACGATACCGTGGCCGTGTGCCTGTTATCCGGCGGCCTGTGGTTTACGGCGGATCTGACCCGTGCCCTGGCTCGCCGCGGTCGGCACCTGTGTTACGACGGCTTATGGCTGTCCTCCTATGGCGATGCGCACGAAAGCAGCGGGCGGGTGGATGTCTATGCCCCGTTGCAGCGTTCGGTGATCGGACGCACGGTGCTGCTGCTGGACGATGTGCTGGATTCGGGACGATCGATCCTTAAAGCCAAGGCCTTGCTGATCGAGGCTGGGGCGGCTCACGTCATTACCACCGTCTTTGCCCGCAAGCCTTGGCCGGAAGCCCGCGTCGCAGA
>JBKBWB010000116.1:0-6676 GCA_046289215.1 Asticcacaulis sp.
ATGCCTGGGGCTTTACCCCCGGCGGCCAGCCTCTGCCTTGGGTGCAACAGACCTTTCTTGAAGCCTATGCGGCAGAGCGCCCACTGTCTGAGGCGGAGCGGTCTGCCCTGCCGGATCTGTGCCGGGCCGCGGCTCTGCGCTTTACTCTAAGCCGTCTGCATGACTGGCTTTGGCATGATCCCTCTTGGCTGGTCCAGCCCAAGGATCCGGAAGCCTTCTATCGTCGCCTGCACTATTTCCGCAGCGCAGAGGCCGCTGCCCGTCTTCAGCAAGGCAGCCGCCCCCTCTCGCTTCAGGCATAAGCGCCTAGGCCCGACGGTGCGCCAGGACCCTGTCCCGCACGCCGTCTGTTTGTGGGCCGCAGATGGCAAAGGCTTCCGGGCGGTTCTCCAGCGCTGCCAGTGCCGCAGGGGCTTGCGGAGGCGTTCCGAGGGCCGCTTCAACCGCATCCGGGAACTTTGCGGCATGGGCGGTGGCCAGCACGATCTGCGGGCCCGCGCCCGCATCACGCCGGGCCAGGGCCGCCACTAGGCCCACCGCCGTATGCGGACAGACCACCTGACCCCAACGCCGATGCGCGGTCTGGATCATGGCCGCCGTTTGGGCCTCGGATACGCTTGATGCCGAAACCTCGGCACGCAAGGCCTTCAACGCGTCCGCCGGGAGCGTGACTTCGCCCTCTCGGACAAAGGTGCTGAACAGCGCTTCGGTCCGGGCGGCATCACGGCCCAGGGCCTCGAACACCAGCCGCTCAAAGTTCGACGGGGCCTGAACATCCATACTGATACTGGCCGAGGGACGGGCGGTGGTCCGTTGATAGACTCCGTCATTCAACGCCCGGGCCAGGGCGTCGTTCTGATTGACGGCAGCATGCAGATGGCCCACGGATCCGCCGATCTTGCGGGCGATCCATCCGGCAAAGGCGTCGCCGAAATTGCCGGTTGGCACGACAAAGTCCGGGTTCGCAACCCCGCTCGCCCGAGCGGCCGCCAGATAATAGGGCACCTGGCCTAAGAGCCGACCCCAGTTGATCGAATTGACCGAGCTGACCGCCCCGGCGGCCCGGACGTGATCATCGGCCAGCAAGGTTTTCACCAGCCGCTGGCAATCATCAAAGTCCCCTTCGATCGCCAGGTTCAGCACATTGGCGGGCGCATCGACCGTCATCTGGCGGCGTTGCACCGGCGAGACCCGGTTGTGGGGGTGCAGCACGACGAGCTTGATCCGCTCGGTCCCACCAAAGGCCCGCACGGCCGCCGCTCCGGTGTCCCCGCTGGTGGCGGTAATCAGCAACAGATCCTCGTCGCGCTGGGCCAGGGCCGCCGCCGTCAACGGGGCCATCATCTGCATGGCCATGTCTTTGAAGGCGTGGGTGGGGCCGTGAAACAGCTCCAGCAACCACAGGTCATCTTCAAGTTGGACCAGCGGCGTGCGCCCGTCCTTGAGGAAGGCTTGGCTGGTCCGCTCGGCGGCGGTTTCCAGCGCCGCATCCCCCAGTCTCCCCGCCCCGAACAGGCGCAGCAGGGCCAGGACCTGATCCTTGTAGGAGCCGGGGCTCAGGGCGGCCGTCGCAGCCCCGGCCTCCGGCCACTGGGCCGGGACATAGAGCCCCCCGTCGGGCGCGAGCCCATCCAGAATCGCCCCGGCAAAGTCGCGTTCACCCGCAAATCCACGCGTGCCGATATAGGGTACAGTCTGGGTCATAAGGGGCCTCCCCGGGTCGTTTGGACGTCATCGGGGCATAGTCTTGCCCAATGTGTCGCTAAAATGCTCCGTTTCCGGTCTTTTTTAGCGGCATCTGGCTTTTTTCCCTAGAAGAAATTGCTGCAACGCAACAGAATGTGGCTATGACCGAGACCGCCGACCTGCAAAGCCCCTTACGCCTGTCCGGCCTGCGCCGCCTTGTCCTCAAGGTTGGATCCTCACTGCTGGTCGAGCCGCAACAGGGGGGGGTACGTTCGGTCTGGTTGGCCGGTCTGGCCGCCGACATACGGGGGCTGCGAGACCGGGGCATTGCCGTGGTGGTGGTCTCGTCCGGGGCGGTGGCCCTTGGGCGGCGTGAACTGGGTCTCAAAAAAGGTCCGCTCCGGCTTTATGAAAAACAGGCCGCCGCCGCTGTCGGCCAGATGGCCCTGATGAGTGCCTGGCGGACAGCGCTTGAGCCCCTCGGTTTGCGCACCGCCCAGGTGCTTTTGACGCGGGATGACACGGAAAACCGCCGCCGCTGGCTCAATGCGCGCGCAACCCTCGACAGTCTTTTGGCCCTGGGGTGTGTGCCGGTCATTAATGAGAACGACACGGTTGCGACCGAAGAAATTCGCTACGGCGATAACGACCGCTTGGCCGCCCGCTCGGCGCAAATGATCCAGGCCGATATGCTCGTGCTATTATCGGATATCGACGGGCTCTATACGGCGGACCCACGTTCCGATCCCATGGCCCGCCATGTGCCGGTTGTTGCAGCCATCACCCCGGAAATTGAGGCCATGGCCGGGGGCGCCAATGCCAGTGCCGGGGTCGGAACGGGCGGTATGGCCACCAAGGTCTCGGCGGCCCGGATCGCGGCGGCCGCCGGATGCGTGACCGTCATTGGCCGGGGCGAACGGCCCAGTCCGGTGTCGGCCCTTGAAGGCGGCGCCTTGCATACACTGTTCCTCGCCACCGACAGTCCGTCGCGCGCCTATAAGCAATGGCTGGCGGGCAGTCTGGCTCCCAACGGGGATCTGGTGGTGGATGCTGGTGCCATGGACGCGCTGCTGGATGGCCGCAGCCTTCTGCCCTCGGGCCTTGTTTCGGTGCACGGGACATTCGGAAAAGGCAGCACCGTGCGTGTGTTGGGGCCAAATAATCAGGAAATAGCCCTTGGACTGGCGGCTTATGACGCTTTGGATATGGTCAAGCTGATTGGGTGTGATAGTCGCCAGATTGAAACACGCTTGGGTTACACCTCCGGTCCGGCCATCATTCACCGCGATGATTTGGCCCTGACCGGCTCCGGCTTTCGGCCGGGTTCTCTTTCGGAGCCGCTTCAGACCTGAAGTGGCCAGGAGTTTAAGAATGACCTCTGCCATGACCGATCAGATGCTGGATATGGGCGTACGTGCCCGTGCCGGGGCGCACTCGCTGCGACTGATCCCGGCAGCGCAACGCAGCCATGCCCTGCTTTTGGCGTCTCGTAATCTGCGGGCCCAGACGACCGCGATTCTCGCTGCCAACGCCCGTGATATGGCGGCTGCAGAGGCGGCCGGGCTATCAGGGTCCATGCTCGATCGGCTCTATTTGGACGAGAAGCGAATTGGCGCCATGGCGGAGGCTGTTGAAGCGATCGCGGCCATGCCGGACCCGGTCGGGCGCGAACTGGCCCGCTGGCAACGCCCCAATGGACTGGATATCGCCCGCGTCAGCACCCCCATCGGGGTCATCGGCATCATCTACGAAAGTCGTCCGAATGTGACGGCAGATGCCGCCGCGCTTTGTCTGCGTTCGGGCAATGCGGCCTTACTGCGCTGTGGCTCTGAAGCCTTGCAATCGGCCCTGGCCATCCATGCGGCGTTTCGCAGCGCCTTGTCAGAGGCGGGCCTGAACACCGCCTGCGTGCAGCTCGTCCCCACGACGGACCGAGATGCCGTCGGCGAGATCCTCAAAGGTTTGAACGGGGCCATTAATCTGATCATCCCGCGTGGCGGACGCAGCCTCGTCGCCCGTGTTCAGGCCGAGGCGCGTGTGCCGGTCCTTGCTCACCTTGAAGGCCTTTGCCACACCTTTGTTCATGAAGCGGCTGATCCGCAAAAGGCGCGTGATATCGTCCTGAATGCCAAGATGCGTCGGACGGGTATTTGTGGGGCCACGGAGACCTTGCTGATTGATCGAGCCATTGCCCAAGCGCGTCTGCCAGAGCTGGCGGAGGCGCTTCTGAAGTCGGGTTGCGAATTGCGGGGCGATATAACGGCCTGTGAACTGGTCCCGGCCATGCGCATGGCGACGGAAGAAGACTGGCGGACCGAGTATCTGGCCCCGATCCTGTCCGTTCGCGTCGTTGATGGGGTGGCCGGGGCGATCGCCCATATTGCCGCCTATAGCTCCGGTCACACGGAGGCGATCATTACCGAAGACGCCCGCATTGCCGAGATGTTCCTCAATGAGGTCGACAGCGCGATTGTGATGGTCAATGCCTCAACGCAATTCGCGGATGGGGGGGAGTTCGGTCTGGGCGCCGAAATCGGCATTTCGACGGATCGCCTGCATGCCCGGGGTCCGGTTGGGGCCGAGCAACTCACGACCTTTAAATACATGGTTCGGGGCACCGGACAGGTTCGCGCCTGATAGAGGAAATTATTCAGACGTCGGACTGTACAGTTCAGGCAATAAGTGTCACAAATCTGTCATCTTGAGTGTGTCTCACGCCATAAAGGACAGAGGAATTGTCAGTATGCGCCGCGGATTGTCGACAGACTGTCATAGTTCTCGACTAGGCTGAGCGTCGTTGTCTCCCGCTCAGATCATGAAACGCGTCATCGCTGTCGTGTTCCGCACGGGGGGTGGTGCCGACGGGGAAGGGTCTCCGGATGCGGCGTTTTTCTCAGGGAGCCCGCGTCGCTCCCCGTCCGTGATGGCTTCGATGATTTTGGATACCAGTGCCGTTCTGACCAAAACCAACCTCAAGACTGCACCGTGGTATGTGGTGTGGACCGGGCTGGCGGGGGTGATCTGTCTCGTGATGGTCGGGTTTATGCCCACTCACCCCCGAAGCTATGCCTTGGCCTTGGCGTTGCTGCTGGCGCTGGTCTGTGTCCTGTTTACCCTGCTTGCCCACCGCAAGATCCAGGCGCACGAAGTGGTTCGGCAGCAGGATGCTTCCCCGGCCAAGGTCCAGCCCGAAGGGCCGACCTTTCAGGCGGTTCTGCGGGCCTTTCCGGATCCGGTCATGGTCGTGTCGGGTATAGAGCCGGACGATATTGTCGGACGCCGGATTGTGTTTGCCAATGACGCCGCCAAGGCGACGTTCCGCATCCAGTCTGACGGCGCCATGCTGGTCACCGCTGTGCGGGCCCCCGAGGTGTTGGAGGCGGTTGATGAGACCTTGTTCGGCGGTATTTCGCGGTCCGCCGTGTTTGAAACCGGCGGCTCGCAAGACCGCTTCTGGGCTGTTTGGACCCGTCCGCTTCCGGATGCTGGAAACGGGACCCGTCTGGCGCTCGTCATGCTGCGCGACGAGACCGACAGCCGCCGGATGGAGCGCATGCGCGCGGACTTCCTGGCCAATGCCAGTCACGAACTGAAAACGCCCTTGGCCTCTCTGACCGGGTTCATTGAAACCTTGCGTGGTCATGCCAAGGACGACGCGGACGCCCGGGACAAGTTCTTGTCAATTATGGCCGCTCAGGCCGACCGGATGAGCCGCCTGATCAAGGATCTGATGTCGCTGAGCCGAATTGAGCTTAACGAACATATCCCGCCGTCCGGCCAGGTGGATCTGGCCAGCGCCGTGATGGACGTGATCGACGGGCTGGCGCCCCTGATCAAAACCCGTCAGGTTCAGATCGTGCCCTTGTTGCCCCCTGAAGGCATGGCGGTCGTAACGGGTGAGCGGGACCAGATCATTCAGGTCGTCCAGAACTTGGTCGACAATGCGATGAAATATTCTCCAAAGGATGGCAGTGTCCTCGTTGAGGTCGAAACCGGCGTCACGCTGGAAGCGGCAACGGCGGTGCGAGACGCTCAGGCCGCGCGCCTGCCGCTTTTGCGTCCGGATCGCGGCGAGGATAATCGCTATGTAGTGATCCGGGTCAGCGACAAAGGTCCGGGGATTGCCCGCGAACACCTGCCGCGTCTGACCGAGCGTTTCTATCGCGTCGAAGGTCAAAAAAGCGGTGATCGGCTGGGCACGGGGCTGGGACTGGCCATCGTCAAGCACATCATTAACCGTCACCGGGGCGGTATGGGCGTGGAAAGTGTGGCCGGGGCCGGAACATGTTTTTCTGCATATTTCCCCATGCAGGCGAATGTGGCGGCTCGCCTTCCCCAAAGCGCGGCATAAAGCGTGGCAATTCTGCACGGATTTCGGCAGACCCCGGTCACTGAGATAAAACTGTCATCAAACTATCGTAATTCGGACCGCAATTGCGGGCATGTAGTGTGTCGGGAAACTGCGTCACAATGCCACCGGTTGAGCCTCTCGGGCCTCCGTCTCCGGCGTCGTTACGGCAAGGATGTCGTTAAGTTAGGATCGGGTTGCATATGACAGCCATCATTATGGTTGCGCTGGCCGTATTCTCCGCGGTGATGTTCCTGTTGGGACGTCAAAAGGCCGGAGCGGTTGCCGGGCGGACCGGGATACGCTTGCATTCACTGCCGGGCTATTATGGCTGGTTTGCCGCCCTTTGGGCCGGTGTTCCCGCCTTGCTGGTCCTTCTGGGGCTGCTGGTCTTCGGGAGCCGTATCGAAGATGCGATCCTGACCCATAACCTTGTGCCCGCTGTGGCCGCCTTGCCGGACGATCAGCAGGCGCTTTTCCTTCAGGATGCACGGGCCCTGGCCGAGGGGCGGCAGCCCAGTGAAACCCTTTATGTGGGCGCGCTGCATGACGCGCTCGTGGCCAAGGTGTCGGCGGTTCGCTCTGTCAATCAAACGGTGACCTACGGCGCATGGGCCTTGGCCGGTGTGTTGGCTCTGCTGG
>JBKBWB010000117.1:0-6624 GCA_046289215.1 Asticcacaulis sp.
GTAGAAGGATCTGGCCCCCGTAGAAGGATCTGGCCCCCGTAGAAGGATCTGGCCCCCGTAGAAGGATCTGGCCCCCGTAGAAGGATCTGGCCCCCGTAGAAGGATCTGGATTGACGCCGCGTGCGTGCCACGGCATTGCAAGACTAAGATTAAATGCCGCAAGGTCAGCTTTTGTTTCGCGTAATGTTCTGGGGGGAACACCATGACCCGTGTCCTGATCATCGACGGACATCCGGATGACGGTCGCCTGATCAGTCATCTGATCTCGGTCTATCAGGCGGCCTTGCCCGCCGGAACCGAGGTGGATCTGGTTCGGGTGCGCGATGCGGGCTACGCGCCCAATCTGAAACGCGGCTTTGCGGGCGAGCAGCCGTGGGAGCCGGCCTTGATCCGGATTGCCGAACAGGTGCGCCAGTGTGACCATCTGGTGGTGGCGTTTCCCCTGTGGTGGGGGGCGGAACCGGCCCGGCTCAAGGGCCTGATCGACCGGTTATTGATGCCGGGCTTTGCCTTTCGCTATCGCAAGAATTCAGCGATGTGGGACAAGCTGCTGCAAGGGCGATCCGCCGATGTGATCATCACCATGGACACCCCGCCGTGGTATCTACGGATGTTCTGGAAAGACCCAGCGGGACAACGCTGGCGGCACCAGATCCTGGAGTTCTGTGGCTTCAAGCCCGTGCGGATTTTTGAATTTGGCATGGTGCGCCGGGGCGGCGTCAAGCGGTCCCTGAAACGCTGGGAGCGCACCCTGCAAAAGGCGGCGGCAGAGGTTGTAACCCTGAAGCGCGGCCCCAAACGGGATGCTATATTTACCAAAGACGCCTTTCAGGCAGCTATGGACAACCGCAAGAGCTGATTAGCCGTTCGAGGCAGCAATCAGCGCCGAGCGTTCAACGGGGCTTAGCAGGCGCCACATCCCTTCAGGCAGATCCCCAAGGTCCAGTGGCCCGATGCGGTCGCGCAGGAGGTCGGTCACCACCAACCCCACCAGTTCGCACATACGACGGATCTGGCGATTACGGCCTTCGCGCAGGGTAAAGGTCAGCACGCCCGGCGCGACCTGTTCGACCTCGGCTCGCTTCAGCGGCTTGTCGTCGAGCTCCAGACCAAAGCGCAGGGTCTCCAGCACCTCAGGGGTGACCGCGCCATCAACCGTGACCCGATAGTGTTTTTCCAACTGGCTTTGCGGACCAATGATGGCCTTGGCCAGCACGCCGTCTTCGGACAGCAGCAACAGGCCGCGCGAGTCCCGGTCGAGCCGCCCGACGGGGGCCAACTGCGTTTCGGACGTCGGCATACGGCTTAAAGCCCCGAAGTGGTTGGCGCGCTTGATCATCCGCACCGCCGGGATCTGGCCGGGATCGGGCTGGGCCGAGACAATCCCCACGGGCTTATGAAAAATCACCGTCAGCTGATCATTCAGGGCCGCCTGACCATCGCTGCCCAGCGACAGGGTCTGGCCCGCCTCGATCTTGTGCCCCGGATCACGCACCACCACCCCGTCGATGACCACCTGTCCCTGGGCGATCAGAGCCTCGGCTTCGCGGCGCGAACAGACGCCATTCTGGGCCATCCATTTGTTGATACGCACCGGTTCGTCGCCGTCATAGGTCCGGGTCCAGGCCATGGGCAGGGATCATCCTCTGTTGTCTTGCGCGCTGGCTATGAAGCGCCTTGACCCCTGATGCAAGCCTCGTCATCAAGCCGTCAACGGACGTCTGTATGGTCGTCTGAACCTTATCCTATTTCTTCTGACCAACTGTTGGTCCCAGTGAGGCATTTTCTATGACCCTGCGTCCTTTGTTTTCGTCTGTCCTGGCGCTGGCGAGTGTGCTGGCCCTTGCCGCTCCGGCCTATGCGGATCCGAAACTGGCCAACAAGACCCAGGACGGGCTCTATCAGGACAGCCAGAGCCGCCTGAAGGCCGCGCTGAACCGCAAGCCCAATACGCGCAAAGCCAAGAACGTCATCCTCTTTATCGGCGATGGCATGGGCATCAACAGCGTCAGCGCCGCCCGGATCCTGGCCGGGCAAAGCCAGAACCAGGACGCGGCGACCTATCGCTTCAGCTTTGAAGAGTTTCCCCATGCGGGCTTTTCACGAACCTATTCCACCAATGATCTGGTGACGGATTCGGCCAATGGCATTTCGGCCATCACCACCGGCGTCAAGACCATCAACGGCGGCATTGGTGTCAATGGCAAGGTGGACGGTAAGGACTGTGGCCAGTCGCTGGCGGCCGAAGTGCGCACCATCGCTGAACTGGCCAAGCTCAATGGCCGGGCTGCCGGGGTGGTGACCAACACCGGCATTACCGATGCGACCCCCGCCGGGGCCTATGGCCATGTGCCGAACCGGAACTGGCGCTCGGACTCCGAGCTGAGCCCGGATATCAAAGCCGCCGGGTGCAAGGATCTGGCCCGTCAGCTCGTTGAAGCCCCCGAAGCGATCCGCCTCGATGTCGCCCTGGGCGGCGACTATGCCCGCTTCGTGCCGAAAAACCCGGCGCTGGCCAAGGATGACCTGCGTCAGGGCCGCCGCACTGATGGTCAGGATCTGACGAAGGTCTGGACCCGCGAAACCGGCGCGAAATTCGTCTTTACCCGCGAGGATCTGGCCAAGATCGATGCCACCTCGACCCGCCGCCTGCTGGGCCTGTTTGCCCCGGGCGATATGCCTTCGGTGCTCGATAAGGCCAAGTATCCGACCATCCCCACCCTGTCGGACATGACCGCCAAGGCGATTGAGATCCTCAAGAAAGATCAGGACGGGTTCTTCCTGCTGGTCGAGTCTGGCAACATCGACAAGTGGCACCACGTGGGCCGGGCCGAACGCGCCCTGACCGACGTTGAGCAGCTGTCGCAAGCGGTCGCAACGGCGCTGTCCATGACCAATCCAGACGAGACCCTGATCCTGATCACCGCCGATCACAGCCACAGCCTGACCCATTCGGGCTATCAGCCCCATGCTGAGCCGATCCTGGGCGCCGCAAAGGACAAAAAAGGCCAGTATGAGCGCGACGAGCACGGCAATGTACGGCCCTATCTGACCTATGCCACCGGCCCGGGCGAGCATGTCCACAGCCACGATCTGCCCGAAGGCATCGACGCTGAGCTTAAGAACAACGACTCGACCCGTCCGGCCCTGTTCAACATGGACAGCGCCAAGCACACTGGTGAAGACGTCCCCGTCTATGCCACCGGGCCGCAGGCGCACCTACTGACGGGCGCGGTGGACTCGACCTTCCTCTATCAGGTCATGCGCCACGCTTTTGGCTTTGACGAGAAATAAGCCGGGGCAACTCGTCCACGATGATCCCGCCCGCGGGGCCAGACACGATATTCTGATCTGCGTCACCCTCGGACTTGATCCGAGGGTCCGTTTCACCCTGTGTCGCTAGATCCTCGGATCTATCGCCCGAGGATGACGGCGTCTGGATCAAGCGCCTTGCCACCTCCCTGTCGCGCTGCGACGGGGAGGTGGACCGCGAAGCGGTGGAGGGTAGACTCTCGTCCCATAACACCCCTCCGCCCCTTGCAGGGGCAGCTCCCCGCACAGCAGGGAGGAGAAAAGAGTGATATTTTTCAATAAAATATTTTCTTCAAGTCGATCAGTTTCCGTTTTTTCTGACGAGAAAACCCAAAAATAGACCGTCCGAGGGCCCCGTTTTTTATTACAGGAAATTCATGTGCTTTCAGGCGTGGGCGCATTACCAATAGTGATAACAAGTAACAAAACAGACACCCGGGATCCCATGAAACGCCTCCAGCTTCTGACCACCTGCGCTGCCCTGACGGCGCTGCTTGCCACCGCCCATCCGGCCCATGCGCAAGCGCCCTCGCAAAATGGCTATTACCGCTTCCCGGCCCTCCATGGGGATCAGCTGGCTTTTGCCTCGGAAGGCGATGTCTGGCAGGTGTCGGCCAGCGGCGGCCAGGCGCGCCGGATCACCACCCACGCCGACGATGAAAGCCAGGTTCGCATCAGCCCCGATGGCCGCACCCTCGCCTTTGTTGCCAGCTATAACGGCGCGCCGGATGTCTATGTCATGCCCATCGGCGGCGGCGCCCCGCGTCAGGTGACGTTCGAAACCGGCCGGGTCTGGCTGCATGGGTTCAGCCAGACTGGCGAAATCATCTACAGCACCGACAACGTGCCCGGGCCGACTGTGACCCGCAATGTGCGGCTCCTCGACATCAATTCGGGCAAGGCGCGCACCCTGCCCTTGGCCGACGCCAATGAAGCCTCGGTCGATGAGGCCGGTCAGTATGTCTATTTCACCCGCTTTGGCCTTAAGGTCACGGGCGACAATGCCCGCAACTATCGTGGCGGAGCCAAGACCCAATTCTGGCGCTGGGCCCTTGGCAGCACCCAAGAAGCGGTGCGGATGGACCAGAACCTGCCCTGTAATGTCAGCCAGCCCGTGGCGTCGGGCGGCAAGATCTATGTGATCTGTGACGCGGGCGGGACCGCCAATCTCTGGTCGATCAATCCCGATGGCAGCGGGGCGCAACAACTGACCCGTCATAGCGATTATGATGTCCGCAGCTTCAGCCTGCATCAGGGCCGGATCGTCTATCAGCACGGGGCGGACCTGCGCCTTTTGGATCTTGCCAAGGGTACCGATGCGGTTATCCCCGTGACCCTCGCCTCGGATTTTGAACAGCGCCAGACCCGCTGGTTGCGCAATGCAAGCCGGTTTGCCGAAACGGCCCTGGCCAGCCTTGATGCGCGCAAGGTGGTGCTGACGGCACGCGGCCAGATCGCTGTGGCTGCCCCCGGCAGCGTCCGGCGCGTGACTATCGACACCCCCGATCAGAGCCGCGCCCGCTCGGCGTTGCTGAGCCGCGACGGCAAGACCGTCTATGCCCTGATCGACAAGGATGGCACGAGCGCCGTCTGGGCTTTTCCGGCGGACGGCAGCCCGGGGGGCAAACAGCTGGCGGCCCCGACCCAGGACCACCTGTGGCGCCTGAGCCTGTCGCCGGATGGCAAGTCCCTGGCTCTATCCGACAAGGGCTCGAAACTCTGGCTGATCGATACCACGAGCGGCCAGGCCCGCGAGATCGACCAGGCGGTTCAGGGCGGTGATAATGCTCACGATGACCTGAGCTGGTCACCAGACAGCCGCTATCTGGCCTTTGCCGGAGCCCGCTCCGAGCGCGACCGCAACCGGGCCCAAATCGTGCTGATCGACCGCGAAACCGGCCAAAAAGCCCTGGTGACGTCAGACAAATATGACTCCGGAGCGCCGGCCTTCAGCCCCGATGGTCAATGGCTCTATTTCCTTTCGGACCGGACCTTTAATCCCAGCCCGTCCTCGCCCTGGGGCGACCGCAACATGGGACCGGCGTTTAACAAGCGCACCAAGATCTATGCCGTGTCCCTGACCGGCAAGGGCCGTTTCGCGTTCCAGCCCGCCGACGAGTTGGCCCCGGAACCGAAAACACCAGACGCGAAACCCGCTGACGCCGCCAAGGCCGAGGACAAAAAACCCGTCGCCACGGGCAAGACCCCGGCGGAAGCGCCTAAGGTTGCCAACACCGTGGTCTGGGAAGGCCTCGCTGAGCGCCTTTATGAGGTGCCGCTTCCAGCGGGCAATTACAATCGTCTCGAAGTCGGGCCGGAGCGGCTTTATGTACTCGATACCGATGACAGCCAGCCATTCGTGCGTAACCTGCGCATCGCCGAGCTCACTGCGGTCGCCCCGAAATTCGAGACCCTGTTCCCGGCGGTCAATGGCTTTGATTTGACCGCCGACGGCAAGCGTCTGATGGTGGTCAAGTCGATGGGCGAAGGCCAGATCTATCTGATGGACGCGATGGCCCGCCGACCCGAGGACCTCAGCCGCTTTACGGTTCGCCTGTCGGACTGGGGGCTGGAAGTCAAACCCGCCGATGAATGGCGTCAGATGTTCCACGATGCCTGGCGGATGCACCGGCAATTTGCCTATGACTCCACCATGCGCGGGGTCGACTGGAATGCCGTGCGCAGCAAGTATGCGCCGCTGGTTGACCGCGTGAACAGCCGGCAGGAGCTGGACGACCTGTTGGCGCAAATGATCGCCGAGTTTGGCCTTTTGCACTCGCAAATCCGCGTGGCCGATCAACGCACTGACATCGAGACCGCCCCGGTGGCCCGTCTGGGGGCCGTGTTCAGCGCCACGGACACGGGGCTGAAAATCGAGCGCATCTATCGCGGTGAAGCCGAAACCCCGAGCGACCGGGGGCCACTGGAACGGGCCGCGATCAAGATCCTGGTAGGCGATGTGCTGACCCGGGTCAATGGCCAGCCGGTGCGCACCGACGGCGACCTCAACCAGGCCCTGCGCGAACAGTCAGGCCAGCAGGTATTGATCGAGCTGATGCGCGACGGCAAGCCACTGAAGACCGTCGTCACCCCCGTCGCCCAAAGCCGCGAAAGTCAGCTGCGCTATAACGACTGGGTGATCCGCACCCGTGAGGCGGTCAATAAGGCCAGTCAGGGCCGGATCGGCTATGTGCACCTGTTTGCCATGGGGGCCACGGATGTCGCCAGCTTTGCCCGCGAGTTCTATGCCAACTATGACCGCGAAGGCCTGATCATCGATGTGCGCCGCAATCGCGGCGGCAATATCGACTC
>JBKBWB010000118.1:0-6613 GCA_046289215.1 Asticcacaulis sp.
GTGCAGCGCGCGATAGTAGACGTTGTTCATGCCCATGATGGCGGCAGCAGCCTTGGCCGCGGTCAGCGCCTCGGGGGTCAGAACCTCGGCGGCGGCAGCTTCGAGCGCCTTGACCACCGGGGCAACACCCACGGCATGGGCGCAAGACAGGAAGCAGCCCCACTTTTGCTGGTCGGTCAGGCTGGTTTCCGAGGCAAGGGTCGAGAGGTTCAGCGACAAGTCCTTGGCATAGGCCGGGATCAGGTCGCGCAGGGCATCCATCGACATGGGCAGGTCCTTTCAGAGGCTTCTGGGCCAGTTCAAGAAGGCATTCAGGCAAAAAACACCCGGGGAGGCGCAAGGGCCGCCCCGGGCAGTTCGGTGTTGAAGGGTCTTATCATTGCGGCCCTGACCGCGTGGGGGGAGGGGGCGTTATCAGGGCCGGAAAGGTATGTCCGCGACTTAGGCGGCGAGGGTGTCGCCACCGACCGGACGGTTGCACGGGCAAAGTTCGTCCGTTTGCAGAGCATCGAGGACGCGCAGGGTGTCGCCCGGGGCGCGGCCAACGCTGAGGGCGTTGACGGTGACGTGCTGGACGACGTTGTGCGGGTCGACGATGAAGGTCGCACGCAGGGCCACACCGGCGTCAGCGTCGAGCACGCCGAGGGCGCGGGCAAACACGCCGCCGTTGTCGGCGAACTGCCACATCGGCAGCTTGTTCAGGTCGCTGTGGTCACGGCGCCAGGCCAGCTTACAGAATTCGTTGTCGGTCGAACCGCCCATGACCACGGCATCACGATCGTCGAACTCTTTGTTCAGACGCGCAAATTCAGCGATTTCGGTCGGGCACACGAAGGTGAAATCCTTCGGATAGTAGAAGATCACCTTCCACTTGCCGGAGAAGCTGTCCTGGGTCAGGGTTTCAAAGGCGCTGACGCCGTTTTCTTCATGAGCATTAAAGCCCGGCTTCACACCAACGAGCTTGAACTCCGGCAACTTTTCGCCAACACCGATCATTGTCAGTCTCCGAATAATTGGATTGTTCTGGGCACGACGCTTCGTGCGAGGTGGCTTATAATCCCGCAAGGCGAGTAAGGCCAATCGATTGTTTTTGAATTTTACATAAAATGATTTTATGGTGAGTCCATGATTCCTTCTCTGCGACAATTACAGTATCTGACCCTTTTGGCTGAACATGGCTCCTTCTCCCGTGCCGCTGAGGCCGCTCACGTGAGTCAGCCCGCCTTGTCGGCAGGGGTGCAGGAACTTGAGAAGATTCTCGGGGCCGCTGTCGTCGAACGTACTCGGGGCAATGTGATTCTGACCGCTGTCGGCGAAGAAGCCGTGCACCGGGCCGGAGTGATTCTGGCCCAGGTCGAGGACCTGGTCGAAGCGGCTCATGCCGCCGGGAAGCCCTTATCGGGCCGGTTCCGCCTCGGTGTTATCCCGACGATCGCCCCGTTTCTTTTGCCGCGTGCCTTGCCCTCGCTGAAAATCCGGTTCCCACAATTGCGGCTTTTTCTTAGGGAAGACCAGACGTCGCGACTGATCGCGGGCCTGCGGGCCGGGACCCTGGATGCGGCGCTGATCGCCTTGCCTTATGATACCAGCGGCCTTGATATTGCACCGGTGGCCCGGGATGCACTGTTGGCGACGTTTCCATTGGATCACCCAGGATGTGAGGCTACGCCAGTCGATCTGTCGAGCCTGAACCGCGATGAGTTGATCCTTCTCGAAGACGGCCATTGCCTGCGCGACCATGCTCTGGCCGCCTGTGGCCTGAGTGCGCCGGGTGAAGACCGGACCTTTGCCGCCACCTCCCTGCATACGCTGGTGCAAATGGTCGGGGCAGGCTTAGGGGTGACCCTGTTGCCGGATATGGCGGTGCAAGCAGGCCTGGCGGAGACGGCCCGGGTAACTGTCCGCCCTCTGATGAATGAGCAGGCGATGCGGGACATTGTGCTGGTCTGGCGCTATGCCTCGGCCCGCACGCCCGAAGCGAGGCTCCTGGCCACCAGCCTCAAAGAGATCTGTGAAGCGGCTCCGCTCGCGTGAACGGAGCCGCCTTGACAGTCTTGCCTAGTCCATCAGGCGCTGGGACAGGTAGACGTAGTGACGGGCCCAGCGCTCGGCATTGAGCACCGGATCGCTGTCGTTCGAGTGACCGCCATCGGTATTTTCGTGATAGAGGGCGCTGTAGCCCATGGCCTGCATCTTGGCAGCAAATTTACGGGCATGGCCCGGATGCACGCGGTCATCTTTGGTGTTGGTGGTGACATAGGGCACCGGATAGCGGACCCCCAGCTTGAGGTTGCTATAGCCGTTATAGGCCTTGATGTAGGCGGCCTGTTCCGGGATTTCCGGGTTGCCATATTCCCCGACCCATGAGGCCCCGGCGGGCAGCAGGTGATAACGCTGCATATCCACCAACGGGCTTTCGATCACGGCGGCATTATAGAGGTCGGGGCGCTGGGTGATGGCGACGCTGGTCAGCACCCCCCCATTGGAGCGGCCATAGATCCCGAGGTGCTTCGGCGCCGTAATCTTGCGCCGGATCAGGTCCTCGGCCACAGCGTGGAAGTCGTCAAAGGCGCGCTGGCGGTTTTCCTTGAGTGCCGCCTGGTGCCAGGCCGGGCCATATTCACCGCCGCCCCGGATATTGGCGATGACAAACACGCCGCCGCGTTCCAGCCACAGCTTGCCCATTTCCGGGATATAGGCCGGGGGCTTGGAGATTTGGAACCCGCCATAGCCGAACTGGATGGTGGCGGCCTTGCCGTCGAATTTTAGCCCCTTGGGGCGGACGACGAAATAGGGCACGCGGGTGCCATCCTTGCTGGTGGCAAAGAATTGTTCGACCACTTGATTGTCGGCGTTGAAACGGGGCGGCAGCGCCTTGAGCGGGGCGACGGTGCGGGCGGCGGCATCGACCTGATAGAGGGTGGTGGGGTTGAGGAACCCTTCGCCGCTCAGGAAGAACAGGTCCGTACTGCCCGAGGTGCTGCCAAGGCCAAAGGCCTGATTGGCCGGAAGCGGCAGGCGCTCGGCGCTCCAGCGGCCGTCCTTGAAGGCATAGATGTCCACGGCGCCTTTGACGTCTTCGAGCAGGTTGACGACGATGTGGTTTTGGGTGGTGGCCACACCGGCAACGGCCTGATTGGCGGCGGGGGTAAAGATCAGGGTCGGCTTGGCGCTGGCTGGATCCGCCTTGAGGGCCGCGAGATCATAGGCCAGCACGTCACCGGCCTTAAAGCCGCTCCAGGCCTGGCGCGTGACGAACACCAACTGTCCCTTGATCAGGGCTTCGATATTGACCCGGGCCGGGAAGGGCAGTTTGGCTGCGCCTTTGTCCGTGATCAGATAATGTTCGCTTTCAAAGAAGCTGACCCCGCGCGTGGCCATGACGGCGGCCACTGATCCATCGGGATGGCGAAGGACGCGCGGTGAGACTTGCACGTCCTTGGCGGTGCCCCTGAACAGTTCTGTCGCCTGATCAAGAGGCTGGCCGCGCTTGAGCGACTTCAGCACGAACGGATAGCCGGACTCAGTCATCGACCCTGTGCCCCAGTCACGGGCAATCAAGATCGTGTCTTGGTCGAGCCAAGTCAGGTTCTGCTTACCTTCGGGCAGGACAAAGCCGTCGCGGACAAAGCTCTTGGTGGTCGTGTCAAACTCGCGAACGGTCACCGCATCCTTGCCGCCGTCCGACAGGCGCAGCAGGCAACGGGTTTCGGCGGGGTCCAGGCAGGCCGCGCCTTTCCACACCCAGTTCACGCCCTCGGCTTTGGACAGGGCGTCCAGATCAAGCAGCGTGGTCCAGGTCGGGGTCGCTTGCGCATAGGCATCGCGGCTGGTCTGACGCCAAACACCTTTAATGTGGGTGTCATCCTGCCAGACATTGTCGATCATTCCGGCGCGGTGGGACGGCCAGGCAATTCGGTCCTTGGCCGTAAAGATCTTCAGCGCCTGATCACGAAAGACCGGATAGCGTTTGTCGGTCGTCAGAATGGTTTCGGTCTTTTGGTTCTGGTCCTTGACCCAGTCGAGGGCCTTTGGGCCATAGACCTCTTCGAGCCAGATAAAGGCATCGGTTTTGCGGGTCTCGGCGTCCTGGGCCAGAGCCGGGGTCACGGCGGCCCCGAGGACCAGAGACTGGGTTACTAGGGCCGTGGCAAGGATAAGCAGGGTTTTGCGGGACATGGGGCCTCCGGGGCTAAGCGGCTTGGGTGTGTCCGTTGCAACAGGGTTGCGCACCGAACATCAACCTAAGATTGTTAATCGTTAATATGCGCCTATCGTTTTCGGGCCAATTAGGGAGAACACCATGGCCTGGACTATTACCAATCGACAGCTTGATCCGATGATTTTCACACTTACGGGCGGGGCGAGCGTTACCGTGAATGGCGGAGCCAGTGCGGCCGTCGCGGTCGCCGTCGAGATGATCACCTATCACGCGCTGGCCTATCATCTGAACGGAGTTTGGCCGTTCCCGGATGGTCAGGCGCTGAATGCCACCTATGGCGGGGGCAATAACTGCTACATCCAGAACCCGACAACGGGCACGACCGCCACTTACGCTCACTAAATACGGATCCGCCCCTTACCACGAAAGTAAGGGGCGGAGATCGTCTTAGTCCATCAGCTTGCGTGTCAGGTAGGTCATTTCCAGTGACACGCGCTTGGCAGCTTCCTGGAGGTTGGCGGCGGCCGAGTGACCGCCGTCGATGTTTTCATAGTAGTAGAAGGGCAGGCCCATTTCCTGCATCTTTGCCGCCATCTTGCGGGCGTGACCCGGGTGGACACGATCATCCTTGGTCGAGGTGACAAAGAACGGCTCGGGGTATTTCACCCCGGTTTTCAGGTTGTGGTAGGGCGAGATCTTCTTAAGGAAGGCCCCTTCAGTCGGATCCTCGGGATTGCCGTATTCGCCCATCCACGACGCACCGGCCAGCAGCTTGTGGTAGCGCATCATGTCGAGCAAAGGCACCTGGACGATCACGGCGTTCCACAGGTCCGGACGCTGGGTCAGCTGAACACCCATCAGCAGACCGCCGTTCGAGCCGCCCTGGATGCCGAGACGGCGCGGGCTGGTGATCTTGTGTTTAACCAGATCTTCGGCCACAGCTTGGAAGTCATCATAGATGACCTGACGCTTGGTCTTCAGGCCGGCCTGGTGCCACTTAGGCCCGAATTCACCGCCGCCACGGATATTGGCCAGCACATAAACGCCACCGCGCTCCAGCCACAGTTTACCTGTGTTGGCCGAATAGGACGGCTGCATCGACACCTGGAATCCGCCATAAGCATAGAGCAGGGTCGGGTTCTCGCCGTTGTGCTTCATGTCTTTGTGGTGGACGACAAAGTACGGGATCTTGGTGCCGTCTTTGCTGGTGGCTTCGCGCTGGTGGACGACCATGTTGCTGGCGTCAAACTTGTCCGGCAGAGCCTTCAGCTTTTCAACCTTACCCGTCGCGGCGTCAGCCAGATAGAGGCTCGACGGCGTGGTAAAGCCAGCGGCGTTGAGGAAAATCCGGTCATCCTTGTTGTTGGTCGAACCCAGACCCAGGGTCAGGTTCTTGGGCATATCCAGAACCTTATGCGACCAGCTACCGCCCTTGAGGCTATAGGCGCGCACTTCGCCGGTCACATTGGTGTTCAGCTCGACCACCAGAGTGTTGCGGGTGGTGCTGACGCCCTCGATGGCTTGACGCTCGCCCGGCGCCAGGATCAGGGTCGGCTTGATCGTGCCGGCCACAGCCTGATTGAAATCAAAGCTGATCAGAGCGCCTTGGGGGAAGCCGTTCCAGGCTTCTTCGAGGCTGTAGATGGCCTGACCGGCCAACCAGGCCTGGAAGCTCGACTTGCGCGGCAGATCGAGACGCACCGTGCCCTTGGGGGTGATCACGTGATACTCGGCTTCGAAGAAGCTCGGGCGGTTGACCACCATCTGGGCAACCAGCTTGCCGTCGGCATCGCGGATCACGGTGGGCCAGGCCCCCATGTCGGTTTTCTTGCCGCGATAGACTTCGGTGGCCTGATCAAGGCTTTGGCCGCGCTTGAGGGTCTTGACCACATAGGCATAGCCGCTTTCGGTCACTTCGCCCGGGGTCCATTCGCGGGCCACCAGCAAGGTGTCCTTGTCGATCCAGGCGACCGACTGCTTGCCTTCGGGCAGGGCAAAGCCCCCGGCGACAAAGGTCTTGGTCTCGGCGTCAAACTCGCGGACCGTCACGGCATCCTTGCCGCCATCGGACAGGTTCAGCAGGCACAGGCGCTCTTCGGGTTCGAGGCAAGCCGCGCCCTTATAGACCCAGTTGGCATTCTCAGACTTGGCCAGAGCGTCGAAGTCGAGGATGGTTTCCCAGACCGGGGCGCTGGTGCGATAGCTTTCCAGGGTCGTGCGACGCCACAGGCCGCGCACATTGGCCTTGTCCTGCCAGAAGTTATCGAGCTTGCCCGCGCGGAAGCCCGGATAGGCGATCCGGTCGGTCGAATTGACAATGGCCTTGGCGTTTTCGAGCAGGCCGGCATAGCGCGGATCATTTTGCAGCACATTGAGCGAGCGCTCATTTTCGGTGCGAACCCAGTTCAGGGCCTTGTCGCCCATGACCTCTTCGAGCCACACCAGATTATC
>JBKBWB010000119.1:0-6602 GCA_046289215.1 Asticcacaulis sp.
GGTGGCCTCGCGCTGGGTCTGGCGTCTGGAAACCCTCGCCCGAGGCGCAGGCCTCAGCCTGCCAGACCGGCCCGAGGTGATCGACTGGGCGCGGCGGATCGATGCGCCCCTTGATCTGACAAGCCTAGGTGTGACGGTTCCGGCGGGCCTGAAACCGGCGGCACGCCCGGCCCCCTGTCCCCCGGTCGAGGTCCGGCCCCGGGCCATGGCGGTGACCGGGATCGAGACCTGGATCCGCGACCCCTATGCCATCTATGCCCGCTATATCTTGCGCCTTCGGCCGCTGGATCCCCCTGATGCCCCCTTTGCCGCGGCTCAGCGGGGGTCGGCCTTGCACAAGGCGCTCGAAGACTTTGCGGCCGTGCCCGGCCTTGGGGATGGGGCCGAAGCGGTATTTTGCGACCTTCTCACGCGGACCCTGACGGAGGCGGGGCTGTCGGTCACTCAGATGGCCCGCGAAAGCGTGCTGGCGGCGCCGCTGGCCCGGGCGGTGATCGACTTTGAACGCCGACATCGGCCCGATAGCCGTCTCCTTGTGGAGCAGCGCGGCGAGATCACCGTGACGCTCGGGGATGACAGCGCCTTTACCCTGTCAGCCCGGGCCGACCGGCTGGAGCTGTGCCGCGATCAGGTGGCGGTGCTGGATTTCAAGACCGGGCGCGTTCCAAGCCCGAAGGAAGTTGGCGCGCACCTATCCCCCCAGCTGACCCTGACCGGCGAAATCGTGCGTCAAGGTGGGTTTGCGGATCTGGGGCCGCGCCCGGTGGATCGGCTCCTTTATGTCAAGTTGAGCCACAAGGGTCTGGAGGAGACCTCAGCGGCCAAGGATCCGGCGGCGGCCATTGATGCGGCGGCATCCGGTCTGGTGCGGCATCTGAACCGCTATCGGCGGGCCACGACGCCGTTCCTGTCCTGGGCCATTCCGCGCTTTATCGGCAGCCGGGGGGATTATGACCACTTGGCCCGGCTCTATGAATGGCATGTCAGCGGGGCTGACGCCGAGGGAGGCGACCAATGACCCTCAATCCCCAGATCATTGCCTCGGATCCGCTGGCCAGTTGTTTCGTGACCGCCAATGCCGGATCGGGCAAGACGACCACGCTGGTCGGGCGGGTGGCGCGGCTGTTGCTGCACGGCGCCCGGCCCGAGGCCATGCTGTGCGTCACCTATACCAAGGCCGCAGCGGCAGAGATGCAACGCCGCCTCTTCGAGCAGCTGGGGGGCTGGTCGGTAGCCGAGGATGGGGCCTTACGGGACGCCTTGCGCAAGGTCGGCGAAGACCCGGATCAGATCGATCCCGCCCGCGCCCGCGCCCTGTTTGCCCGCGCCCTTGAAACCCCCGGTGGGCTGAAGATCCAGACCATCCATGCGTTCTGTGAAAAGCTGTTGCGGCGGTTTCCGCTCGAAGCGGGGCTAACGCCCGGCTTTGTGGTGCTCGACGAAGAACAGGCCCGCCGCCTGTCGGATCTGGCTCAGGCGGCCCTGGCGCGCAGTGTGCTGAGCGATGCTGAGTCAAATCTGGCCAAGGCGTATGGGCGACTGGTTGTCTCTATGACCGATGGCAATTTCGGGGATCTGTTGCGCGGCTTTGAGGCCCAGTCCGAAGTCCTGACCTTTGCCTTTGAAACCTTGTCCGGTTCTGGCCTGTCGGTCACCGACTGGGTTTGGACCAAGCTGGGGCTCGAACCGGGTCGCACTGTGGAGATTCTACGATCTGAAACCGAAGCGCGGCTGGATGCGGATCTGTTGGATAGTGCGCGCGAGCGGCTGGCAACGGGGGCCAAGACCTTTGCGGAAAAGGCCGCCGAGCTGGCCCCGATCCTTGAGGCGCTGCGATGCGGGGATCCGTTATTTGACGCTCTGCTCGACTGGATGACCACGAACGACGGAACCTTGTCCAAACGGTTGATGGACGCCAAGCCCATCAAGGACCTGCCCGCGCTGCACGAACGGTTCCTCGCTTTGGGCGAGGCCCTGATGGCCTATCGCTCTGGGGTATTTGCCCTTGAGATTGCCCAGAATACCGCCGATGCCCTGACCCTCGCCGGGTTCCACCTCAAGGCGTTTGCCCATGAAAAGCAGATCCGTCGGGCGCTGGATTTTAATGACTTGATTGCGGCCACACGGCGGCTTCTGACGACGCGCGAGGATGCGGCTTGGGTGCTCTACAAGCTCGATGGCGGCCTCGACCATGTGCTGATCGACGAAGCCCAGGACACCGCCCCGGACCAGTGGCAGATCTTAAGAGCACTGACGCAGGAGATCTTTGCCGGCGAGGGGGCACCGGGCTATGTGCCGGGCCGAACGCGGACCGTGTTTGCGGTCGGGGACGAAAAACAGTCCATCTATGGGTTTCAGGGCGCGGCCCCGGAAAAGTTCCTCGACGAACGTCAGCAATATATCCAACAGGGCGAAGCGGTTGGGCAAAAAGTTGTCTCCCCCAATCTATTGGAAAGCTGGCGCTCGACGCCCGAAGTTCTGACCTTTGTGGATGCCGTGCTGTCGGGTCAGGGCGCATCAAAAGTGCTGCCCGGCTCTCCGGGGTTTGAATTGCCGCCCCACATTGCCCGTCGCACGGATGGGCCGGGCTGTGTCGATCTGTGGCCCTGGGAACAGGAAAGCGCCGCCGAAGAGCCCGAAGCCTGGGATGCGCCGCTGGATCAGATCGGCGAGGGCAGTGCCCTGAAACGTCTGGCTCGCCGGATCGCGCGCGATATCCGCGAGCGGATCGAAACGGGCGAGACCGTGCTCGACAAGGAGACCCGCCAATGGCGGCCCATGACCGCCGGGGACGTGCTGATCCTGGTGCGCGGGCGTGATGGCCTGTTTGAGGAAATCATCCGCGCGCTGAAGCAATCCGGGGTGCCGGTGGCCGGGGCGGACCGGCTGAAACTGACTGAGCACATCGTCTTTATGGACCTGATGGCCTTGATCCGGTTTTGCCTGTTCCCACAAGATGATCTCAGCCTCGCCTGTGTGCTGCGAAGCCCCTTGTGTGATCTGGATGAGCAGGATCTGTTCGAGCTGGCGTGCGGACGCGACGGTACCCTCTGGGCGGCCCTAACCCGCCGAGGCGATGAGCGACCGCACTGGCGATCTGCGCGGATGTTTCTGGGCTGGGCGCGTGAAGCGGCGGCGACCCATCAGGCCTTTGATTTTTTAGGGCTCGTGCTGAACCGCCGGGACGATGGGGGCTTGAGCCAGCGTCAGCGGATCCTGACGCGCATGGGACCCGAAGCCGAGGACGCGCTTGATGAAACCCTCGCCCAGGCGGTGGCCGCCGAAGGACGCGGGGACGGCGAGCTGGAACGCTTCGTGGCGGCCATGACCACCCTGACCAAGGATGTGAAGCGCGAGCTCGAAGATGCCCACGGTCAGGTGCGGGTGATGACGGTGCATGGCTCCAAGGGGCTGGAGGCCCCGGTGGTCTATCTGCCGGATACGATGCGCGGGCAAAGAGACCGCTCTGGACCGTTATTGCGTGGCGATGATCCCTTGCCGTTCCTCGTGTTGGGCGGAAAGGGGCGCGATGCAGATGCCACGCAGGCAATCCGTACACAGATTAATGAGAAATCCACGGCCGAAGACCTGCGGCTACTCTATGTGGCTTTGACCCGGGCGCGGGACCGGATTGTCGTCTGTGGTCGCTTAAACGCCCGGTCCAAGGATGCGCCGGAAAGCAGCTGGTATGCCCATATCCGGGCCGCCTTTGCGCATCCGGATATTGCCGCCCATGTGCGGGAGATCGATTTTGCGGACGGCAGCGGATCGTTCCGACGCTTTGGTGCGGACCCGGAGCGACGCGGGGCAATGGCTGCTGCTGTGGCGTCGGCGACAACGGCCCTCCCGGCGTTTCTGGGTACGCTTGCCCCCGTGGCGGGCAGCGGACCCCGGCGGGTCTCACCCTCGGAATTGCTGGGTCGTGAAGCCAAGGATGCCGCACCCTCGCCCCTGGCGGGTGGCGCGGTCGGACTTGGCCGGTTCCGGCGGGGCAACCTGATCCACAGTCTGTTCCAGATGCTGCCGGATCTAGAGCCTGACGCGCGTGTGGCCGCCGCAAGCGCCTGGCTGTCACGCCAGCCGGATCTGAGCCCGGATCAGCAAGCTGAAATCGCCGAGGCGGTGCTGCGGGTGCTCGGGGATGCCCGCTTTGCCGCCGTGTTTGGCCCGGGATCTCGGGCCGAGGTGGCGATTGCGGGTGAAGCGCCGGGCTTACGGTACCCGGGTGGGCCGCCCGTCAGCCTGTCTGGACGGCTGGATCGTCTGGTGTTGTCGGCCGATCAGGTTCTGGTGATTGACTACAAAACCAACCGCCCGGCTCCGGCCATGCCCGAAGCCACGGACCCGGCTTATCTGGCCCAGATGGCGGCCTATGTTGATGTTCTCAAAGCCATTTATCCGGATCGGACGGTCGGGGCGGCGCTGGTCTGGACGGATGGTCCGGCCTTGATGCCCCTGCCTTTGGCCCTGCTGGATCAGGCACTGGCAGACGCAAGGGCGCGGCTGGCGGGAGGGCGGCAACACGGCTCGCCTCTTGATCCGGCGCAGCCAGACGACTACCTCTAACGCCACATGCCCCGACGGGGCTCCATGGAGTACGCACATATGGCCACCGTAAAGGTCACGGACGAATCCTTTGAACCCGATGTTCTGAAGTCGGAAGCCCCGGTGCTGGTCGATTTCTGGGCGGAGTGGTGCGGTCCGTGCAAGCAGATTGCACCGGCCCTCGAAGATATTGCGAATGAGCTGGGTGGTCAGCTCGTGGTCGCCAAGATGAATATCGAAGACAGCCCTCTGACCCCGTCGCGCTTTGGCGTGCGCGGGATCCCGACCCTGATGCTGTTCCGCAATGGCGAAGTGAGCTCGATGAAGGTTGGGGCCATGCCCAAGGGTAAGATCCTGGAGTGGCTGAACGAAAACAAGATCGGCACCAAGGCTTGATCAGGTTGGCCCTTGGCCGAACGCTCAATTACGTCGGCCATGTGTCCGGGCTTAAAGCCAGGACTTCGCCGGCCAGATAGAGCGAACCACAGATCAGAATACGCGGCGGTTGGGTTTCCCCAGCCGCCGTTTCTGTATGGGCGCGGCAGAGGCTCTTGAGAGCCATTGGTACACCCGTGGCGGTCTCGGCGTTCAGGCCAAAACGGCGTGCACAGTCCGCCAGCACCTCTGGTGGGGTGGCGTTGTCGCTATCAAACGGCACACAGACGACACGGCGAACATGCGGGGCTAGATGGCCAAAAAAGGCCGAGGCGTCCTTGTTGCCCATCATGCCACAGATCAGGTCGAGTGGACGGCGGTCGGTTGAATGGCTGAAGGTTTGCGCCAGCGCTGCCGCAGCATGGGGGTTGTGACCGCCATCGAGCCATAGGTCCGCACCGATCCGTGCTGCTTCAAAGGCCAGAGGGCCTTGGCTCAGCCGTTGCATCCGAGCGGGCCAGACAGCGGACTTCAGCCCTTCGGCAATTGCCGCTTCGCTGAGACCAAGACGCAGGGCACAGGCGATGGCCAGACCCGCATTCTGGGCCTGATGCGCGCCATGGAGCGCTGGCAGAGGCAGGTCGAGCAGGCGTGTTTCGTCCCGCCAGACCAGTCGCCCGTCCTCAAACGCGGCATCATAATCCTGGCCCATGATGCTCGGGCGGATGCCACAGCGTTCAGCGGCCCGTACCAGGACCGCCTCAGCCTCCGGGTGGTGTGCCCCCAATATGGCCTCGGCCCCCCGCTTGATGATCCCGGCTTTTTCCCCGGCGATGGTGGCAATATCGGCACCCAGAAACTCGGTGTGGTCGAGATCGACGGGGGTAATGGCGCACAGGCGCGGGTTGGGCACGAGGTTGGTGGCATCAAGCCGCCCGCCAAGGCCCGTTTCCAGCAACAGAAGGTCCGCCGGGGTCTCGCTGAACGCCAGGAAGGCGGCAGCGGTTGTCACCTCGAAAAAGGTGATCGGTTCCCCGGCATTGGCCGTTTCGACCCGGTCCAGCAGGGTGCTGAGGTGGTCAGGCTCTATCAGGGTTCCGGCCAGCCGGATCCGCTCGGCAAACCGCACCAGATGCGGTGAGGTATAGACATGAACCTTGAGCCCCGCCGCTTCGGCCATGGCTCGCAGAAAGGCGATCGTCGAGCCTTTGCCATTGGTGCCCGCCACATGCACGACCGGCGGCAGGCGGGTCTGGGGATCGCCCAGCGCCGCGCAGAGCCGCGCCATCCGGCCCAGAGACAGGTCGATGGATTTGGGGTGCAGCGCCTTCAGTCGCGCTAGCGCGGCATCAAAGGGCAGCAGCCGGTCACTCACGCGGTGCGGCGTCCGCTGGTCAGGATGCTGATCAGGGTTCCAAGGGTGCGCGGCAGGTCTTCGCGGGTCACGACCCGGTCCACCATGCCCTTTTCCACCAGATATTCCGCGCGCTGGAAGCCCGGCGGCAGTTTTTCACGGATCGTTTGCTCGATCACGCGCGGACCGGCAAAACCGATGAGTGCACCCGGCTCAGCCAGATGAATATCCCCCAGCATCGCATAGGAAGCGGTCACGCCCCCCGTGGTCGGGTCGGTCAGGACGACGATGTAAGGCAAGCCGGCCTTTTTAAGGTCCTGAATGGCCA
>JBKBWB010000120.1:0-6598 GCA_046289215.1 Asticcacaulis sp.
CTCAAGCTTGCGCCCTCCGAGCGCACGCATATGAAGATGACCTATCGGTTCAAGATCACCGGGACCGAAGCCCGGGACCTGAAAATCCGCCTGCTCAGCGGTCAGAAAGTCACGCCCGTCACCATTGGCCCCAAGGGTGAACCCTCGGTCTATCCGACTCTGGAAGATCTGAAGAACAAGGCTCAGCTTCAGTTCGAGGCCCCCAAAGAGCCGAAAGTCTCAATCTCTATGGAACTGCGTCCGACTACGCCCGCGGGCACAGACATACCTGTTGCCGATCTCGTCAAGGCAATTGATCAGGTCAATAACGGATCCCGCAAAATGGCCGGTGTCCTGGCCTTGGCTGTTCCCAAGATGAACGCCATCTTCCTGTTTGGGGGCACCAATGGTCGGGTCGTGATGGCCGACGGGAGCCAGCGTACCTTACCGACGGTTTCGGCAGGCAAGGTGGCCGTGTTTGTGCCGGACAATCATAAAGGTGCCGCACGGTTGGTGTTCGACACCGCGCCAGAACAGATGCAAATCGGTCCTTATAAGCCCAAGAAAACCTGAGCATTGTAAGGTCTGATTAACCGTAGCTGACAGCCAGATGTTAAGGTGACAAGATTATACTCCTTTCAATCTGAGAGGAGTCCGTCTTGGCCGAAGATACGCGATACAGCGTAATTGCCCAGTCCCGTATAGCCGGGTTCAAGACTCGCCTAATCGGCGCAGGCGTTATTGCGACTGCAGCTATGGTTTACGCGCCCTCGGCGATACCCTTAGTCTGGCTAACCCTCACCCTGATCTTCCAATGGATAGATCACCGCTTTTGCTATGACTATTTACAACGCTCAGCTAATAAAGCACCAAGCCGAATACAACTCTTATCCATGGCCACAATTACGGCCACAAATATATCAATTTATTCATCCATTACAGTGCCATTATGGCTTCAAGGTGGAGAAACAGGGCGACTCTTTGCTGTTATAATGTTGTGTGGTGCTTTATTGCATGTAGCACTGCAATTTTATGCAATCCGTGTACTTTTGCTGGCCGCAATTGTACCGCACATGACTTATCTAGTCGGCTTTATGATTGCCACAGCAATAGAGTCCGGCCAGCAAGGCTTGTTGCCTGTAGCTGTGCTCCTTATTGCTGCAGCCCTTTACGCGGTACATCTAGGTGCAGTAGTCCGAAAGGCCAATAGTGCCCTGACTGAATTGGCCAATGCTCACCAGCGCGAAGAGGCAGCGCGCTTTGAAGCCGAAGCCGCCAGTGCCGCCAAGTCTGCCTTTGTCGCGACCTTGACCCATGAAATCCGCACACCCATGAATGCCGTGGTCTCAGCCCGTCATTTCCTTGAGGCTACGACCCTAAGCGCGGATCAGCGCGAACACGTCGCGATGCTGCGCGATGCCAGCGATGTCATGCTGGGCCTGATGAACGACGTACTCGATATGGCCAAGATCGAGGCCGGGCGAATGGTGATCGAGTCGACCCCCGTCGATCTGAATGGATTATGCGACAGCCTGATCCGGCTTTGGACGCCTGCGGCCCGGCAAAAGGGACTGAGCCTCACGCTCGAAGCCGAGACGCCGCTCCCAGGGACCGTGCTGACCGATCCGCTTCGTTTGCGCCAGATCCTGTCCAATCTGATTTCGAACGCCATCAAATTTACTGAGGTTGGCGGTGTGACCCTTAGGATCCGGCCTACTGAGGGGGAAAGCCCGAAACGTTGGCTATTCACAGTGCAAGACAGTGGCTGTGGCATAACACCGGATGTGCTTAACCACCTGTTCGAGCCCTTTACGCAAGCCAGTGCCCAGACGGCCCGGACCCACGGCGGGACCGGCCTTGGCCTGACGATCAGCCTGGGCCTGGCCCGGCTGATGGGGGGCGATATCCGGGTTGATAGCGCGCCCGGCGAAGGATCCAGCTTCACGGTGGATCTGCCCCTGCCAGAGGCCGCGGCGTCCCCCCAAAACACCCGCACCGGCGTGACGGTAGATCAGCGCCTGACGCCTGTTGGTTTGAGGGTCCTGATCGCCGAGGATCACGCCGTCAACCGCCGGATTCTTGAGCTCTTGTTGAGCCCTCTGGGCTGGCATTTGACCCTGGCCCATGATGGAGCGGAGGCGGTGGCGGCCGCAGACCTTCAGACCTTTGACGTCATCCTGATGGATATGCAGATGCCGGTCATGGATGGGGTGAGTGCCACCAAGGCTCTGCGTATGGGCCATGGCCCCAATCAGGCTACGCCGGTGATTGCCCTGACCGCAAATGCGCTCGACAGCCACAAGGCGCTTTGGGCCGAGGTGGGCGTGGTGCATTTTCTGACCAAACCCATCGACCCACCAGCGCTGATCGACACCATGCTGAGTGTGGCCCACGAAGGCCCCACAAACCGGTCAGCGGTTTTATCCAAGACCGCCTGACCAGACGGGCTAAGACTTAGTCGCGCAGAAGCTCGTTGATGGCCGTCTTGGCACGAGTCTGAGCATCCACGCGCTTGACAATGACCGCGCAATAGAGCGACGGACCGCCGTTCGGATCCGGCAAGGATCCCGGCACCACCACGCTATAGGCCGGAACCCGGCCCCGGAAGACTTCGCCGGTCGCCCGATCGATGATCTTGGTCGAGGCCGACAGATAGACCCCCATGGCCAAGACAGCCCCCTGCTCGACGATCACACCCTCGGCCACTTCGGCCCGGGCCCCGATAAAGCAGTCATCCTCGATGATGGTCGGATTGGCCTGGAGCGGCTCCAGAACGCCGCCGATGCCGACGCCGCCGGACAGGTGGACATTACGGCCAATCTGGGCACAGGAGCCGACCGTGGCCCAGGTGTCGATCATCGAGCCTTCGCCGACATAGGCGCCGATATTCACAAACGACGGCATCAGCACGACGTTTTTACCGATAAAGCTGCCCCGACGGACAATAGATCCCGGCACCGCACGGAACCCGGCGTTATTGAAATCCTCGGCATTCCAACGGGCGAACTTGTTCGGCACCTTGTCCCAGAACGGCCCGATCGGTGCGCCTTCGAACAGGCCCCGCCCCGTGTGCATGAGGGTATTGCCATTGAGCCGGAACGACAAAAGCACGGCTTTTTTCAGCCAGTCATGGGTCGTCCAGACCCCATCCTGTTTGTCGGCGACGCGGAAGCGACCGGAATCCAGCAAACCGATGACCGTATCGACCGCTTCACGGGCCTTACCCTGATAGGTCGGCGAGAGCTGGTCTCGGATCTCCCAGGCGGCTTCGATATCATCGTGAATGGCGGCCAGATCAGGCATAGGGAATCCTCGTCAGGTCAAAAGTGGAGCTCAGGCCGTGCGGGCGGCCAACAGGAAGGGGGGCAGACGCTCGGTCCGGAAGTCGATATGGGGATCGGTGGTCTCGATCGCATGGGGACCGACCAACACGGTCGTCAGACCCACTTGGTGCGCCGGGGCCAGATTGACTGCGCGATCCTCGAAAAAGGCCGACTGGCGGGCGACGACGGCATGACGGGCCATCATCCGCGCCATCGTGTCCGGGTGCGGCTTGGGGATATAGTCGGCGCTGGCGATGTGAAAAATCGCTTCAAACAGATCCGCGATGCCGAGCTTTTCCAATACCCGCACCGCGTGCTTGTCATCGCCATTGGTAAAGACCAGCCGCCGCCCGGGCAGACGCTTCAGGCCCTCGGTCAAAGCGGGATCAGGTTTGAGCGCATCCAGCGACACATCATGGACCTCGTCCAGAAAGGTCTCCGGATTGATGCCGTGATGGGCCATCAGCCCCGCTAGGGTCGTGCCATGCTCGTTAAGATAACGCTTTTGCAGGGCGTAGGCGTCTTCGACCGACAAGCCGGATTCGCGCGCCACAAACGCCGTCATTTTCTGGCTCACAAGCGCCATGACCTCGGCCTCAGGCGGATAAAGCGTATCGTCCAGATCAAAGATCCAGGTTTCGATGTGGCTGAGGTCTGGGGCCGGGGCCGGAACAGGCGTCATCTCAGCCGGCCCGGATCATGGTGCCCGCCCCGTGGGACGTAAACAGTTCCATCAGCATGGCATGGGGCTTACGACCATCGAGAATGACCACCGCCTCGACGCCACTTTCCACAGCGTGAATCGCGGTTTCGAGCTTGGGGATCATGCCCCCGCTGGCGACACCCGACGCGATCAGGGCGCGGGCTTCGGTCACCGTCATCTGGCGGATCAGGGTCTTGTTCGCATCGAGCACACCGGCCACATCGGTCAGCAGCAGCATGCGCTTGGCCTTGAGCTCGGCGGCGACGGCCCCGGCCACGGTGTCGGCATTGACGTTAAAGGTCTGGCCTGCTTCCGAGACCCCGATCGGGGCGATCACCGGCACATAGTCATGCTCAGGATCGTCAATCAGGGTCGACAGGATCTTGGCATCCACCCGGGTCGGCTCACCAACAAAGCCCAAGTCCACGACCTGTTCGATCATGCTGTCGGGGTCTTTCTTTGTGCGCGTGGCCTTTTCAACCGTCAGCAAACCGGCGTCCTTGCCCGACAGCCCAACCCCACGCACATCGGCCTCTTTGCCCGCGTGGGTGATCCAGTTGGCGATTTCCTTGTTGACCGCGCCGGACAGCACCATTTCGGCGATTTCCATGGTCGCGGCATCTGTAACCCGTAGCCCATCCACAAAGGTGGAGGTGACACCCGCCCGGTCGAGCATGGCCGAAATCTGGGGACCACCGCCGTGCACCACCACCGGATGGATCCCGACCAGTTTAAGCAGCACCACATCGGCGGCAAACCGGCGGGCCGTGGCTTCCTCGCCCATGGCATGGCCGCCGTATTTGATCACGACCCGCTCGCGGTCATAGATCTGGATATAGGGCAAGGCCTCGGCCAGAGTCTGGGCCGTCAGCCAAGCGTTCTTTTCGGTGTCAAGGTCAGGTTCGCGCATCGTAAGGGGCGAATAGCGAACCTTGGCCCCCCTGTCATCTGTTCAGAGGGGCCAAGGGTTAAAAAAGCGCATCCGGCCGGATGGCCTTATTGAACCACGGGGTCGAGGGTCGCCGTGGTGACGGAATGATATCCAGGACGGGCCTTGGCATAGAGGGCCCGCGCCTTATCTGGCCCCCAGCTCTCTTCGGCCATCAGGGCCGTAAACAAGGGTGCCACGAACTTGCGCCGCCCCTGACTGGTGAGGAACTGCTCCAGCGACGGCAAGGCCGGTTCGTAGCGATGGCGCACCGCCAGCATGAGCCAGGCAAAACGGATCTCGCTATTGCCCGCTGCGGACAAACCGAACGTCTTGTCTAGATCCGCCAGTTGCGCCGGGGTCAAGGCTGATTGATCCCCATCCGGCATGCCGCCCAGGAATTGCTGCCATTCCTGGGTCGTCCAGCCCTGGGTCATCAGTCCGCTCGCAGGGGTTCCAGCCAGAAACGCTTTGGTCTGGACATCCACCTTGGCAAAGGCTTCAGACACCGGGGCCACAGCATTGTCAGGCAAGCCTGGCTTATAGAACCACTCCTCCAGCTTCAGCTTCTCTTCCAACACCTTATCACCCTTGATCAGGTGGGTTTTCAGATCGGCGGCAAACCGCTTGGTGGTCATCGACTGGAAGGCATGGCGCTCAAAATAGCCCTTGAGATAAGCGTCGAAAGCCGGGCGTCCAACGGCCGCTTCAAGCATTCGCAGGAAGGCTGCGCCTTTTTCGTAGGCGACGTCGTTCATGCCATCGTCGGGATTTTGCCCGGACAGATCCAGGTAAAGCTTGGTACGCTTGTCCTTGGGACCGCCCAGTTCTTCGATGGTCTCATTGAGGTCACGCCAGCCAAGGCTTTGCAACATCAGCGCCCGATCCCGGCCATAGAGTTCCTCCATGATCCGGTTTTCAAAATAGGTGGTGAAGCCCTCGTTGAGCCAGAAGTCCGACCAGGTGGCATTGGTGACGAGATTGCCGGACCAGGAATGGGCCAGCTCGTGGGCCACGAGCGAGACCAGCGACTTATCCCCGGCCAGGATTGTCGGCGTGGCAAAGGTCAGGCGCGGATTTTCCATCCCGCCGAACGGAAAGGATGGCGGCAGGATCAAGAGGTCATAACGGCCCCAGCGATACGGCCCATAAAGCTTTTCCGCCGCCGTCACCATCGCCTCGACATCGGTCAGCTCATTAGCCGCCCGATCGAGCGTCACCGGCTCGGCATAGACCCCGGTTCGCGGCCCGAGCGGCTTGAACGTCAGGTCCCCAACCCCCAGGGCAATCAGATAGGGCGCCACCGGCTGGTCGAGCCGGAACCGGAACGCACGCCCCCCCGCGACGGGTTCGCCGTCCGGTGTCAGCATTTCAGCGCTCATGACCGCTTTCAGACCTTCGGGCACGACAATGCGGGCGGAATAGGTCTGGCGGATCCCGGGGCTGTCCTGGGTCGGGATCCAGGTCCGGGTCAGGATCGCCTGACCCTGAGAAAACAAGAAGGGGTGTACCTTGCCGGCCGTTTGTTCCGGACTAAGCCATTGCAGGGCCTCAGCCTCCGGACGCGTGCTGTAACGGACTGTCACCGATCGGGCCTTGTCCGTAATGCGGATTTTCAGCGGCTGGCCAAGGATCTTGTCTTCCCGCCCAAGACTATAGGGGAGT
>JBKBWB010000121.1:0-6597 GCA_046289215.1 Asticcacaulis sp.
ATCACCGCCGCCCAGCTCGTTTCGGTGAACAGCTCGTCGTCCTCGCGGAAAATTTGGCCATTATGGCGGAACAAGGCGACTTTTTCTTTCAAACTGTCGGGCACTTCCATGGTCCGGCAATAGTCCCAGAAGGGGCTGTCGTCACGCTCGGTGGTATTATAATGCAGGATCAGAAAATCACGGATCCGCTCATACTCCTTGCCCGTCAGCCGGTTGAACGCATCTTCCTGGGCCTGGGTGACGCCATCCAGCGACAACAGGGCAATCAGCTTGTTAATCCCCGTGTTGATCAAATGGATCGAAGTGGACTCCAGCGGCTCCATGAAGCCAGAGGCCAGCCCCAAGGCGACGACATTCTTGTTCCAGAATTTCTTGCGACGACCGGTCACAAAGCGAAGGAAATTTGGATCGGCACCGGGTTTGCCCGCGATATTGTTGACGAGGACATCGAGCGCGTCCTGATCGCTCATGAAGCTGCTGCAATAGACGTGGCCGTTGCCGTTACGGTGCTGTAGCGGCACCTGCCATTGCCAGCCCGCCGAATGGGCCGTCGCGCGGGTGTAGGGTAAGGGCCCGCTGCCGTCCTCGCGCACACAGGGCAAGGCCACGGCCCGGTCACAGGGCAGATAGTGGCTCCAGTCATCGTAACCCGTCTTGAGCGCCTGTTCGATCAGCAAGCCTCGAAAGCCCGAACAATCGACGAAGAAATCGCCCCGCAAGACAGCGCCGTCATCAAGGCTGAGCCCTGTGACGAATCCGCTTTCAGCATCAAGATTGACGACCGTCACCTTGCCTTCATGGCGCACCACTCCGCGCGCTTCAGCATAGCTGCGCAGGAATCGGGCATAGCGCCCGGCATCAAGGTGATAGGCATAGTTGATGGGGGGGAGCCCTTCTTGCTGATAGTCATCGGTGCGGGCAAAGCGGCCAAACTGGGCGGCCATGGTCTCAATGTTAAAGACCTGGATCGGTCGGGGATCCCCCGCTTGCTTATAGGCATTCCAAACATGGTGAAACGAGACGCCATCAATCTGATAGCCATAATTTCCAAAGGGATGGATGTAGCTATCCCCTTTGCGACCCCAGTTCACAAATTGAATGCCCAACTTGAAACTGCCCTGGACAGCCGACAGGAGCTCTCGCTCATCGATTTCAAGCAACCGATTAAAGTCCAGGAACGGTGGGATCGTCGCCTCGCCGACGCCAACGGTCCCGATCTGCTCGGACTCGACCACAGTGATGGCGACCGGGCGACCGGCGCGAATCCGAGACAGCGCCGCCGCCGCCATCCAGCCAGCCGTTCCCCCGCCCACGATGATGATGTGCTCAATCGCCATATTCGCCTCACCCAACACCTTAAGTCCGTGAATTCATAACACAAGTTTGCTGATTGTGAACGTTCATCTTAATTCTTGTGAACGTTCTCAATTGGAGATATGGTGGAATTAAGACAACGCAATGTTTGTCATACAATATGGGAGGACCTCTTGACCTGTAAAAGCAAAACCGGCGAGGCGCGGTCCATGCGCCTGACCGCCCTGACGACCGCTTCAAGCCTGACGCTCTGCCTACTCCTCGCCACACCGACCTGGTCTCAGGAGGCCCCGCCCTCGGCCCCGGAAAAAACAAAGGCCGAGGAGCCAGTCCAGGAAGTCATCGTCACCGGCTATCGTAAGTCACTTCAGAATGCCCAGGGCCTGAAGCGCCAGTCAGAAACCTTTGTCGATGTCATCACCGCCGAGGACATTGGCGCCCTGCCGGACCGGTCAGTCGCTGAAGCGCTGCAACGGGTTCCCGGCATCAACATTTCCCGTTTTGAACAGCGCAACGACCCGGACCGCTTCTCGGTTGAAGGCTCGGGCGTCATTATCCGCGGCCTGCCATTTGTTCGCTCGGAGCTGAACGGTCGCGATATCTTCTCGGCCAATGGCGGCCGCGAACTGTCCTTCAACGACGTCTCTTCGGAGCTCTTGGGCCGGGTCGAGGTGTTCAAGAACACCACCGCCGACATGGTCGATGGCGGCATTTCCGGGACCGTCAATCTGGTCACCCGCAAGCCGTTTGACCGCAAGGGCCTGAAGATCGCCGGGACGATTGAAAGCAATTACGGCGACATGGCCAAGAAATGGTCGCCGGGCTTCTCTCTGCTGGCGTCCAATACGTTTGATACGGAACTGGGAACGTTTGGTCTGCAGCTGGCCTACGCCCAGTCCGAGCTTGTGACCAAGACCGATGCCTCTCAGGTCACTGATCCTTGCTATCGCGCTCCGTCGCTGGATGCAGCCTGTATCCGCGTTCGCCCCGTTGGATCGGGCGGGTTTAGCGGTTCGGCGGGCTTTAATGCCGCGACCTTCCCCCCCGCTGGCGCAGTCTTTGTGCCCAAAGGGGCCGGGGTGCGCACCACGGACCTGACCCGCGACCGCGACGCCCTGTCCTTTGTCGGCCAATGGAAAAGCAATGACGGGCGAGCCTTACTGACGCTCGAATACCTCAAGGCGGAAACCGCCGCGACCCTGAACGAATATGCCATTCTGGCCCTCGTCAACGATGACGCCTTGTTCCCGACGATCGCGCCGGGCACGAAGCCGACCTTCAATGGCAACCAGTTTGTCTCTGGAACCCTGACCCAGGTTCAACCCTTTACCGGTGGTCGCGGGATCCCGACGGAAATGCTGCGGTTCCAGCGCGAAGACACGGCGATGACCGAAGATGTCTCGCTGCACTTTAAGTATGACCCAACGGATCGCCTTCGCTTTAATGCGGAATTGCAGCACATCAAGTCGGACCGGACCGAGGATGGCTTCATCGCGGCGATGCAAACCTATTCCGACGTCTTCATCGACAACTCCGGCAAGACCCCGCAGGTGCAGTTCCTCCAGCCCGGCCAGTCAACCTCACCGGCTGGGTATTTCAATGACCCGTCCAAATCCTTGTACTGGTTCTTGATCGACAATCAGGTCAAGAACGAAGGCTCGATGACCAGCGCCCGCTTGGACGGCGAATATGACGTGTCCGAAGGGTTCATCAAAAAAGCTCGCTTTGGTGCCCGATGGAGCGACCGCAGCCGGATCACCCGGTCTGCAAACTTCTCCAACTGGGGCAATCTGGGCGCCCCGTGGACCGGTCGCGGTGGCAACTGGAACTGCGGTGACTTCCAAGCTTTTGGTTGTGGTGGGGCCTATGTGAAGGATTTCCCGAACTCGGCTCAATTGCGCAATCCGTTCGGCGACAACTTCCAGCGCGGCAATGTGCCTGTGCCGTTGGGCGATGGCTCGGCCTTCTTCTTTGGTAGCGACAATATGGTCGCGGATTATCTGAGCGGCGCAATCCGGACCCAGGCCAATGCGATCACCGCTTCGACCCTGACGCCAAACGCCTGGTTCCCGATTTCGGCTCGGACCAACGCTTTACCTGGCGGCCCCTGGACCGAAGGCGAGATTTCGGACGTCGAAGAACAAACCCAAGCGCTCTACGGCCGCATCGACTTTGGTCACGAGTTTGATGGCGGCATCAACTTGTCGGGCAACTTTGGCCTTCGCTATGTGAAGACGATCGTTCAGAGCGCCGGTAAAATCGCGTTCCCGGTCGGCACTTTCTTTGATGCCGCTCCGAACGGCAATGGCGATGGGAAGGTTACAGTCGCAGAACTTCAGTCTTCTTGTGCCAGCGTTCAGCCGGGCCAAGTTGCGCCGGGTTATTGCGGATTGTCTGCTGCGCGTCTCGCAGAGTTTGCCAAAGTGTTTACGGGCGAAGTCATCGACGATAGCGCCGATATCGAATTCAGCAACTGGTTGCCGAGCCTGAATGCCAAGTTGGATTTTGGCAATGGCATGCTGGTCCGGGCCGCTGTATCCAAAGGCATTTCACGGCCTGACTTGTCGGCCTTTGCAACAGGTGGCGGCATCGGAGACAATACCGGCAATCTGCGCGCAGGTGGCACCCTTGAAAGTGGTCCACTGTTCGCGGTCGGGACCGGAAACCGCCTGCTACGCCCAGTCGAGTCCTGGAACTATGACCTTTCGTTCGAATGGTATTTCGCGCGGGTCGGCTCAGTGTCCGTGGCTGCCTTTATGAAAGACATCGACGGAATTGTTAATTACGGCGCGACAACGCGGACCTTTACAAGCCCCAGCGGGGTTAGCACGACGGTACTCGTCAACGGCCCCGTAAACAGCGACAAGGGCACCTTGAAGGGCGTCGAGATTTCCTATCAGCAGGTCTACGACTTCCTGCCCGGCCTCTTCAGCGGTCTTGGCTCGCAGATGACCTATACCTATGTAGATGCAGGAAAATTCAGCAACGCCACCTTGGGCGCGGAGCAAAGCCCGTTTGCGGGAGGCATGCCGCTGGCCGGGGTGTCTGAGCACACGGTCAATGCCGTCGCGTTCTATGAAAAGGGACCGTTTGCAGCGCGCCTAGCCTACAACTGGCGCTCTGAATTCCTGCAAACGCCCCGCGATGTGATCTTCCCGTTCTCGCCGATCTACGGCGAAAGCACGGGGCAACTAGATGGCTCGATGTTCTATACGGTCAATGACCGTCTGAAACTGGGCCTACAGGGCGTCAATCTCCTGGACGAAGTCACCCGCACCACTCAGGTGATCGACTTCAACGGGACGCGCTCAACGCGGTCCGCGTTCCGCAACGACCGCCGCTTTACCGTCATGGCTCGCTTCGAATTCTGATCTGAGCCTTTCCTTCAACTGTGTGCGGGGCTGATCCAAGACGAAAGTCCGCGGTCAGCCCTTTTTTTTGTCCAGAATGTCGTCCTTATGCATGGATGACCCATGACCGGGAGGTGTTGAGATGCGCTTCAGACCCCAGTTTGTCAGCCTCGTGGCTGGCCTTTTGACCACCTTCACCGCCGTTTCACCGGCCTTTGCTCAATCCACCCCAGAGGCTCAGACGCCGCAATGGACGTTGGTTTGGTCGGATGAATTCGAAGGCACGGCGCTTGATCGCACCAAATGGGCACCGGAGGTGTCCTGTTGGGGTGGGGGCAATAACGAGCAGCAATGTTACACAGACCGTACGGCCAATGTTGAGGTCAAGGACGGTTATCTTCGCCTGAAGGCCCGCAAAGAGCGGTTTACCGGCCCGGATCGCCCGCCGGAAATCGCCCATTCGCCCAACCCGAAAACGACCCAGCCCTATACCAGCGGCAAGATCCGCACCCGGGGCATCGCCGCCTGGCGCTATGGCCGGATCGAGTTCCGCGCCAAGCCACCCAAGGGTCAGGGCACCTGGCCTGCTGTCTGGATGATGCCAAATAAAGATGCCTATGGCCCCTGGCCGCTTTCGGGGGAAATCGACATCCTCGAAGGGGTCAATCTGGGGGCCGCCTGTGATGTCTGTGAGGGACAAAACGGCGAAAACCGCATGCTCAGCGCCGTGCATTTCGGGGATCTGGCCCCACGCAATACCCATGTAGCGCAACGGGTTGCCCTGCCTGATTTGTCTCTGCCGTCCGATGACTTCCATGTCTGGACGTTAGAGTGGGGCAAGGATTTGATGCGGTTCTATCTGGATGGACGGTTTTACTGGCAAGTTACCCCGGAACAGTGGTGGACGGCTTCCGCCAAGGCATCTGGAAATCGCACAGCCCCGTTTGATCAGCCCTTTTACATCATGGCCAACTTGGCCGTTGGCGGAAAACTCTCTGAGGAGAACAATTCGAAGGGGATCGCGCCGGGCACGTTACCGGCTGAGCTTGTGATCGACTGGATCCGGGTTTATCAATGCGCCGGCGACAGCGACATTGGTCTCGCCTGTATGAAGAGCGTTCAAGGGAACCCGTAAACCATGGCAAGACGCCGTCAGGCTGTAACAATCAAGCATGTTGCGGCCGATGCCCAGGTGTCCTTACAGACGGTCAGTCGCGTCCTTCATGACCATCCGAGTGTCCGCCCGGAGCTGAAGGAAAAGGTCCAGGCCGCGATTGACCGGCTGGGTTATGTGCCTTCCATTGCCGCCCAGCGCATGAGCGGGTCACGCTCCTATATCATCCTGGCCATCAATGACCGGGAGCGAACCATTGCCGACTGGCGTGCCCGGCAAGGTAAGGATTGGGTCGACCAGATGCTGCTCGGGGGCATGCTCAAATGTGCTGAGCATGGCTACCGGATGATCTTTGAGCTGATTGATACGCACAATGATCATGTGGAACGTGAACTGGGCGCGGCCATCGCTGCGCTGCAACCCGATGGCGTGATCCTGACCCCGCCGCACTCGGAAAACCCCAAAATTACCCGGCTTTTGGCCAAGCACGGCATTGCCTTTGCCCGGATCGGCTCGATCGCCCCCGGGCCCGGGATCGCCATGACCATGGGGGATGAAGGGTCCGCGATCATGGCCTGTGAACATCTGCTCGGGCTGGGCCACAAACGGATTGGCTTTGTCACAGGGTCCGACGAATATCTATTGTCGCAATGGCGATCCGATGGGTGGCGCAAGGCCCTGCAAGCGGCGGGGCATTACGATGAACGCCTGTGCGTTCAGGGGGACTTCTCGTTTGACAGCGGCGTGGCGGCAGCAGAGTTGCTGCTCACTCTATCCGACCGCCCCACGGCCATCATAGCGAGCAATGATCAAATGGCG
>JBKBWB010000122.1:0-2992 GCA_046289215.1 Asticcacaulis sp.
ATCCCTGCGTCTCCGCCATTTAATTTCAGACTATAAATTCCACTTTAAATTGCCCTTAGGCCATGCCAATCTCGAAATGTTATGGCGTGTTTAAGCTGGGGGCTTTTTAGATGCGTTTTTTTGGAAACAAATTTTTTAGAAACTTGTGGCGCTTTAATGCGGTTGCAATTGCTTTGACTTATGCTGCCTTCTCTATTGCGGGCTTGTTTGCGGTATATTTTGTAATCTTAGAGTCTAATTATGGCCACAATGGTTCTGATGTTGTAAACTTCAGTCAAAATGATCAAGTCGTTGATCGGTATGTTTTTGGCCAAGGGCGGGCTTTGCAAGGAAAGGAGTTTCTTTTCGTTCCGATTAATCGGCTGCAAAGTTACAAAGGTGAACTAAAGGAAAAGAATTATGGAAATAGCATAGTTAATTACCTCGTTATTGATCAAGTTAGAAACAAATCTAAATGGTTAGCATCTGGTTCGGGTCAACTGTATTTAGCTTTTGAAGAGGTTTATGATAACTTAACTCCAGGTGATCTGGATACAGAAATTGCAAGGCATATAGTTTATAGGGTTGTTACGAAAGATACAAATGGGGACAAGCTTTTTTCAGATGCAGATAAGATTTCTTTGTACTCTAGTTCCTTTGATGGAAGCAATTACAGGCTTTTGTTGAGTGATGTAGATGAAGTTTATAGCATGGCTCAAACTTTAAGTGGAGATTTTATGATTTTTTACAGAAAAAATGATGAATATTATACTGAACACTATGAACTTGATAGTCTGAAGCTTGTTTCTCGAAGCAAGGTTTCAGAATTTAAAAAGTAATTTAAAATATTGGGTGGGCTCGTGTTTCCAAAAGTTTATAGATGTAAATATTACTCTTTGATTACAAGCTCTATTATTTGTCTTTTGCTTGCGGCGCTTTTTGCATGTGCGCCACTACTATTTTCCGAACGGGAGGATGGTCATTACTGGGTTGTTATTTGCTTTGCATTATTATTTTCTTGTTATTTTGCATGGATGGCTTTCCGTATTTTCTACCTGAAGCTCGTGCTCGAAGACACGCAATTGATTTACACGGGGTATTTTGGAACGCGCGTAATCAAAAAATCCGAAATTCTTAACACGCGAAACCTTCAGTCTAGTTTTGGATCAACGACGATCGATCTGACAGTCCGGGGGAAAATGTGGGCCCCGACCATTTCATTCTTCGGGCCGATCGATGAAACCATTGAAGCGTGGTTTGAGGATATTCCGAATGCTGACTACCAAGAAGCTGTCGAAACCCAAGATCACTTGTTGGCCAATTCGGCGTTCGGCGACACCGTTGAGCAACGCGCCCTTGGAATAGACAAAAGCGAGACCTTACTCATTTGGCTGGGGTTGGTAGCGCTTGCCATCGGTGTTTGGGGCTTTGTCCCATATCCTTACGATGTGTGTTTGTCTGTTCTGATCGTATGGCCAATTCTTGTGCTTGTCGCTGTCGCCTTTTCTAATGGAAGATGGACGATAAATGGTCACAAAGGAACCCATAGTGCAGGGAATTCACTAGTTCTGTTGCCATCCTTAGCTTTGGGTTTAAGGGCTATGCTCGATAATCAAGGGGTCGAGTGGTGGCATCCCGCCCTATGGGCCATTCCAGCGGCTTTTGTGCTGATGGGACTTGTGGCGGTTATTGAGCGGCGCGCAGACAAGTCTCTGATGGCAATAAATGCTATACTCTATTTCATGTATGCGTGTGGAACTCTCAACTATCTCAATGTTGCTCTGGACACTCAGGCCGCCAGAAACATTCAAGTCACTGTTCTGAAAGCTGACGCGTATAGAGACAGTTATACTCTAACCCTTGGCCCGTGGGAGTCGCGTGAGGCCGAAAACACGCTTGATGTGACCCGCCGCGTTTACGAACAGGCTAAAATGGAAAAGCGATTATGCCTCAAGATCCATCCGGGTGCCCTAGGATGGTCTTGGTATGAAATCCAGACTTGCCGTGCCGCCAGTTAGAAACTTTCGCTCAGCGTCCACCCAATACGGACGTGAGGGTCTATGTGCGCACGGGCCACGAGCTGATCCGTTTCTGCCGCGCGCATTGACGCGGACCTCGCGGCAGTTGCCCGTGATCATGTGGCCCGCGAAGAAGCCGAGGGTCTGGATATCCTCGCAAAGGCCCGCGCCGAGATATCGCGCTGGTCGGTCGGGTTGGGATCTGCTACGTCGGCGGGGTTAGACGCATAGGGTTCGGGATGTCCGTGGGACAGGCGATCGTGAAATGGCTGGTGATGCTGGCGGGGCTTATGGCCTTGCTGAGCGGCGCCCACGCGTCCGAGCGTGATCTGGCCTTACACGCTTCATCCCATACCGCTCCGCATTCCGCGCCCCACTCTGGGCCCCATGCCGCGCATCAGCATCTTATGGGGTCCGCCAGCACGCCCTGTTGTCCTGACAAGGGTGGTAATCATCACAATGCCGCCAGTGCCCATTGCGGTCACATTACGGCTGCGCCCACCCCCGACGCCGCGATGGCCGTGACCGATGCGGCCCGCAGTCGCCTTGAAGTCCGGGCGCTGGCCGCTCTGTCCGGGCGGGGATCGGCCCCTCTGGTCCCGCCGCCCCGTCGTCTCTGAAGACCGCCTGACCTTGTCCCCTGGGGCGAGGTCTCACCGTCCGGGGCCTTATGCGGCTTGCCGCGCACCGGACTGCGTTTTCTTCCGATTCGAGATATCCCATGACCCAGTTGAACGGGGCCTTGCCCCTTGTGGCCGCTCTGTCGGCTCTGTGCGGCGCTATGGCCGCAACCCCCACTTTGGCCCAAAATTTGGCCCAAAATATCGCTGAACCGCCTGAATTCGAAGAGACTGCATTCGAAGAGACTGGGGACGATGCCCCCGAAGAGGTGGTGGTTCAGGCCACCCGGGGCATTCGCCGCCTCAAGGACCAGCCCGTGCGGGTGGAGGTGATTGACCGCGAGGAGATCGAGGAGAAGATCCTCATGACCCCCG
>JBKBWB010000122.1:3002-6536 GCA_046289215.1 Asticcacaulis sp.
TATCTCCACCCTCGTCAATGAAACCCCCGGCATCCGGGTCCAGCCGACGGCCCCCGCGCTGGGCGGGGCCAATATCCGCATCCAGGGTATGCCCGGCCGCTACACGCTGTTGCTGATGGATGGCTTGCCGATCTATGGCGGCCAGTCGCTGGGCTTGATGCAGATCCCGCCGACGGATCTGGGCCGGGTCGAGGTGATCAAGGGAGCGGTCTCCGCGCTCTATGGCGCTTCGGCACTGGGGGGCGTGATCAATCTGGTCTCGCGCCGTCCGGGTCCAGAGCCTGAGACCGAGCTGTTGCTGAACCTGACCCATCAGGGCGGTCAGGATGCCACAGTCTATCAGGCCGGGGCGCTGTCTGAGCAGTTCGGGGCCTCGCTGACCGCTGGGGTGCACGGCCAAAGCGCCCGGGACCGGGACAAAGACGGCTGGCGCGATTTGGCGGCCTATCGGCGCTGGACGGTGCGGCCGCGCCTGTTCTGGTACGGTGAGGCCGGGCAAAAGGCCCTGATGACGCTCGGGGCCATGGGCGAGACCCGCACCGGCGGGGCCGCGGACGGGGCGCGGATGCCGGATGGCCAGCCTTTCGTCGAGCGCCAGGTGACGCGGCGCTATGATGCGGGCCTGAATGCCCAAAGCCCGCTGGAGGGGTTGGGGACGCTAAGCCTCAAGGCTTCGGCCATGAGCCAGACCCATCAGCACCAGTTCGGCCCGGTGCGCGATACCGATGAGCACTTGAGCGGCTTTGCTGAATTGACGCTTGCGGGGGCGTCGGCCAGTAAGGCCGGAGCCGCAGGGGCTCAGTCTTTGGCGACCTCTTGGGTGGCCGGGGTGGTCTGGCAATCGGACCACTATCATTCGCGCCGCTTCGACGGGTTTGACTATCACTATGATGTGCCGGGTCTGTTCGCCCAGGTCGAGCAAAGCCTCAGCCCCAATCTGATCGTGTCGGCCAGCGGGCGGGTGGATCAGCACAGCCGGTACGGGACCCAAGTCAGCCCCCGGGTGTCGCTGCTGTACCGGCGCGGGCCGTGGTCGTTACGGACATCGCTGGGGCGCGGCTATTCTGCGCCGACCCCGTTTGTGGAAACCATCGAGGCGGCAGGGTTTGACCGTCTGGAGCCGCTTGGGTCCCTCCGGCCCGAGACCGCCAACACGGCGTCTGTTGATCTGGCCTATAGTCAGGGGGCCGTGGAGGCCGGTCTGGTGGTGTTTGGGGCGGACCTTGAGCGGGCGCTTCGGATTGAGACCGTGGGGCCAGAGCGGGTTCGGCTTGTTAACGGTGCCGGGATCACCCGCAACCGGGGCGCAGAGCTGCGGCTAAAGGTTCGGCACAATCAGCTGAGTGTCAGTGGCAGCTATGTCTATGTTGACGCCACAGAACAGGATCCGGCTTCGGGCAAGCGGATGCGTCGCGCGGTTCCCGGCACGCCGCGCCATACGGGCGGTGTGGTCGCCATTTGGGAAGCGCCGGGCCGTGGTCGGTTGGGCTTTGAGGCCTATTACACCGGACGGCAGGCGCTGGAGGATCATCCCACCCGGATCCGCAGCAAGCCCTATTGGGAGTTGGGTCTCCTCGCCGAAGCCGTGATCCCGGGCACGGATGGGCGCTCACGGGTGTTTCTCAATGCCGAGAACCTGCTGGATGTGCGCCAGACCCGCTATGAGCGGATTATCCGCTCACGCCGGGCCGCCGACGGGCGCTGGACACTTGAGCCCTGGGCCCCCACCGAGGGCTTTGTGCTCAATGGTGGGGTGCGCCTGAGCTTCTGACCGGCTTAGCCTGGCCGGACCTGGGGCCGAGTGTCCCAGGTCCGGTAAAAGCATGCTTGAGCCGGGCGCGAGTGTTTATAATCATATAATAAGTAGATCTATATTTATCTGATTTAATGTGCTGTGCAATACTCATGCTTCTGGCCTTAACTTTGAAAAAGCATAGGCATTTCGAATAAAACTCGCTATTTAGGCCGGACAGGGATCTCAAGCCTTTTGGTTTCGGTCGGGACTGATGGTTAAAAATAATCGCCGGAGTCCTGTTCGATGACAGTATTTGTGGGACGACACATGACCGGTTCTTTATTTGATGCGGCGCGCGTAGATGCGGCGCTGGCTGCAGCCCCGACTCAGCATGCGGATCTGCTGGCTTGGGTACGGGATATGGCGCACCTGACTCGTCCGGCGGCTATTCATTGGTGCGACGGATCCGAGTCGGAAAAACAAGCGCTGATTGATGCACTGGTTGCGGCGGGCACATTGATGCCGCTCGATCCGGTCAAACGCCCCAATTCCTATGCCGCCCGTTCGGCGCCTTCGGATGTGGCCCGGGTGGAAAGCCGCACCTTTATCTGTAGCGCTGACAAGGCGGATGCTGGTCCGACCAACAATTGGATGGCCCCCGCCGAGATGCGCGACACCCTCAACGGGTTGTTCGCGGGCTGTATGGAAGGGCGCACGCTGTATGTGGTGCCGTTCTGCATGGGGCCGCTGGGTTCGAAGATTTCGGCGATTGGTGTCGAACTGACCGACAGCGCCTATGTCGCGCTCAGCATGGGGGTCATGACTCGCATGGGGACGGCGGCGTTGGCGCAACTGGGGACCGACGGGACCTTTGTGCCGTGCGTGCACTCGGTCGGCGCGCCGCTCATGGCCGGTGAGTCCGATGTGGCCTGGCCGTGCAACGACACGAAATATATCGCGCATTTCCCTGAAACGCGGGAAATATGGTCCTATGGCTCGGGCTATGGCGGCAATGCGCTGTTGGGCAAGAAGTGTTTCGCCCTCCGGATCGCCAGCGTCATGGCCCGCGATGAGGGTTGGCTGGCCGAGCATATGCTGATCCTCAAGCTGACCTCGCCGCAAGGGGCCGTGAAATATGTGGCGGCGGCGTTCCCGTCGGCCTGTGGCAAGACCAACCTTGCGATGCTGCAACCGGCGCTCGAAGGCTGGACCGCCGAGACCGTGGGTGATGACATTGCCTGGATGCGTTTTGGTGACGACGGGCGGCTCTATGCCGTCAACCCCGAAGCCGGGTTCTTTGGCGTGGCCCCGGGTACGTCCAAGGCCACTAACCGTCACGCCCTGGCGACGCTCGAAGGTAATGTGATCTATACCAACGTCGCCACCACCGACGACGGCGATGTGTGGTGGGAGGGCTTAAGCCCGACCCCGCCGGCCAATTTGACCGACTGGAAGGGCCGTCGCTGGTCGCCGGAGCTGGGTGAGCCAGCTGCGCACCCCAACGCCCGCTTTGCGGTTCCGGCCGCCCAGTGTCCGGTGATCGCTAAGGATTGGGAAGATCCGGCCGGAGTGCCGATCTCGGCCATTCTGTTCGGTGGTCGCCGCGCCTCGGCGGTGCCGCTGGCGACCGAAGCGTTCGACTGGGCGCATGGGGTGTTTTTGGCCTCGAACATCGCCTCGGAAGGCACGGCGGCGGCGGAAAACAAGGTCGGCGAGCTGCGCCGTGATCCGTTCGCCATGTTGCCGTTCTGCGGCTACAACATGGGCGACTATTTTGCCCACTGGCTGGATATGGGCGA
>JBKBWB010000123.1:0-6534 GCA_046289215.1 Asticcacaulis sp.
CGCCCACCGCCCTGTGTGTGGCTGCCGAGCGCGGGGCGCTCGAAGCGCTCGAAGGCTCTTGCCGGACGGCCATGGGGGCCTATGCCCGCCTCCACGACGACGGGTCCCTGTCGCTGGTCACCGAGGCCTTGACGGCGGATGGCACCGTGCGCTGGCGGCGCGAGGGCCAGATCGAGGCCCCCACCGTCGAAAGCGCCCGCGCTCTGGGTCTCAACCTCGGCCAATCGATCCGCGATGAAGCGGGCGAGCGGCTGATCCTGTGCGGCCTGTGAGGCCCAAAGCAATCCCCGCCCGCGTCTGGGTCACCCGCACCGAACCCGGGGCCTGGGCCACCGCCCGACGCCTCGAAGCGGCGGGATACACCCCCATCGTCGCGCCCCTGCTGCGGGCCGAGCGCCTGCCTGTCCCCGACAGCGCCCTTGCGCCCCTGCCCGCCGCCTTGATCCTCACCAGCCCCCATGGGGTTGAGGCCCTTCATGCCCGTCTGGCCCCCGGCCACCCGGCTCGCCGCCTGCGGGTCTATGCCGTGGGGGAAGCGACCGCTGCCGCCGCGCGCGCCGCCGGGTTTGATCCGGTCCTGTCCGCCGACGGCGACCGCGAGGCCCTGGCCCAGACCATTGAGACCGATCCAGAGCGACCGGACGGTGCGCTGTTGTTTGCCGGTGCGGATATCCCCGCCGGGGACCTTCCGGCGCGGCTGGCTCCATCGGGAATCTTGGTAAGACACCTGGCCCTTTATGCCACCCGGCCCTGCCCGGTTGTCTTGCCCGCTGCGTGCCGGAGCCAGCTCAAGGCCGTCTTGCTGCAATCACCGAGGGCGGCCAGGGTCCTGGCGGACGCTGTGCGAGCACTCGAGACGACGCTGCCGTCCGAATGTGCGTTGATCTGCCTGTCTGACGCCGTGGCCACGCCGTTGCGCGATGTATTTGGGTCGGAGCGGATCGCAATCGCCGCCACCCCGACCGAAACCGACCTGATGGTGGCCCTGACAGCGGCCTTGAGCGCATAAAGCCACGGTCCAGTAGCGCCTGTTTGAAGCGCTCAAGCATTTTTTTTGCCCCGGTGTCGCCCCGGCCCTTGGCAACGGCCCCAGGACCGTGTAGGGCATGCCTCCCGCGCGGTTTACCGCGTGCGCGACGGCGCCGCTTTAGCTCAGCCGGTAGAGCACCTCATTCGTAATGAGGGGGTCAGGTGTTCGAGTCACCTAAGCGGCACCATTTTCCTTCTTTTTGAAAAAACTTGGCCCTCACAAGCAAACCAGCGCGCTGGCCAATTGTATCTGTATCACCGATGCAGTTGGATGGCCGTAATCCGCGAGCCAATCTACGGCACGCGGCATCTCCATTCGAATCCGCGCCTTGACTTACGCCGCACGATCTCTGCGCGTTCGTGCCAAGAGTTCGATTTCCGTTCCGCATTCACTGAAACAGTCGAGGATAGTACCATCAGCTTCGGGATCGTCTACGGGTAGGGCCTTCAACTCTGCCACGACACTACAGCGGCTTAATTTTCGATAGACGTAGACCGCCGCCGGATCGAATTGCAGTTGCTGTGGGACGCCAAGGTCAACCATCGTTGGTGAGTCTAGGACGACGCCGTGTAATACCGTCCCACACATATATTTTTCAAACTTGACCTTGGTTAAAACCAGCCAACCTTCTCGCTGGAATCTCGACCGGAGGTAGGTCAGCTTGGGCTGGCCATTACGTTTGAATGGATTGTATGCGTGGGGTTCTCGGTTGCCGATTGGGCAACGACAATCCTTAGGATGGCTTTGTCCTTGGCAATAGAAGGGCATGTTATGCTCCTATAAAAATAAAGAGCCCCGCCTTTTGAGGAGCGGGGCAATTTTATCTAGCCTTTGGGCGGGAACGGGTCGTTGCCGTAGCTCCAGCTTTCGCGGAAGCGGGCGTCGCGTCCCTGAATCCTCAATTCTGCGGACTGATTGCGGGCGATATCTCGTCCGATCTGGATCGCCTCAGCCTGGGTGTCGCAGCGGGCCGTTAGGCGGCTGTTGCCTTCCCCCCTTACGCCCCAGGTATCACCGTTGCGAACGACGTACTGATTTTTCCCCATGGGGGCCTCCTAGGTTAGAGTAGCACGGCGATTTCATTTGATTCCATCGTCGCGATGGTTTACAAAATGACGCATAAAATATTAAATGTCAACCAAGGGAAGTGAGGGGCATATGTTCAGCGAACGACTAAAAATTGCCCGTAAGCGTGCAGGGCTATCATTGCGAAACCTAGCCGAACAATTAGGTGGTGTGGTGTCAGCTCAGGCCATCGGAAAGTACGAGCAGGGCAAAATGTTCCCAAGTTCAAGTGTACTTGTTTCATTGGCGCGGACCCTTGACGTGAGCCTTGACTTTCTGACCAGTTCACAGGTTGCGAGCTTGGGTGAGGTTGAGTTTAGGAAAAATATCTCAACCAGGGGCGTAGACGTCGCTCGCATCGAAGCGTCCGTAATCAATGAAGTAGAAAAATATCTGTCGATCGAGGCGATCCTTGATCTGCCCAGCGATTACAGTGCGCTCTCGAACATGCAAAAGAAGATGCAGTGCTCTATGGAGGATGCCGAGCAAGCGGCTATGGATCTCAGAAATAGCTGGTGCCTCGGCACTGATGCCATTACATCAGTAACTGGCCTTTTCGAGGAAAAGGGCATCAAAGTTCTTTTACTTGAAATGCCGAACAATTTCTCGGGTCTGACTTGTGACGTGCAAAGGGGCGGCGGATTAGCGCCTGTTCCGGTTATTGTTGCGAACAGTCAAAGTACCATAGAACGCAGACGTTTTACCCTGTGCCATGAACTTGCGCACAAGCTTATCGCCGATGTCGCCCAAGGATACGATCATGAAAAGGTCATGCATCGATTTGCATCAGCCTTTCTCATGCCAGCGGATCGGATTCGTGCTGAATTGGGGGAAGCACGCCATGCTCTGGCCTATCAAGAGATCATGCGCGTCAAGAGGATGTTCGGTGTTTCTGCGGCTGCCTTGATTGTTCGCTGCCGGGACCTGCGCATACTTCCCCCAAACGTCGTTACCTACATGTTTCAGGGACAGGCACTCGGTTGGAAAACCCGGGAACCAGACCCCATCACTGTAAATGATGAAATGGCCAAACGCGAACGGCCAGAGCGCTTCCGGCAACTCGTTTATCGCGCCCTAGCTGAGCGATTGATTTCATTGCCCAAGGCCGCTGGAATGCTGAACCTACCGCTTGTAGAGATTGAAATGGCTATCAGGGGGCCGGTCGTTTCCGATGCGCATTATAGTCAATGACAGCTCTGTTCTGATCGATCTAAATAAAGCCGGGCTCTTACGACTCGCGCTTGGGCTTCCCTATGCGTTCCAAGTAGCCTTGCCGCTCGTCCGAGATGAGCTATTGGCATTCTCAGCCATTGAGATCGCGGAGCTCGAAGCACTTGGACTTGAAGTCGTTGATCTCTCGGCAGCCCAAGTCGGGCGGGCTTTGGCTCTTCGGAGTTCTCGCCCGACTTTGTCGGCCCATGACTGCTTCACCATTAGCCTGGCCGAGAGCCGGCCTGGCGCAATGATCTTGACCGGCGACCAGGCACTTCGCACACAATCTCAAGCTCTAAACATTGAGGTTCACGGCGTTTTGTGGGTCAGCGATCAGTTGGAACATCACAAAACTTGTTCTGCAGCTGATCTGTTGGCAGCTCTAATCGTGCTACAGGACGATCCGGTTGTTTTCCTGCCATCAAAAGAGTTGGCGACACGGATTAAAAGGTTGCAGGAAAAATAGGTTTATGGCGTTCTGACCTTGGTCATCTTTGTTTTTTGAGGACTGTAACAGAGACAACACATTGGTCTTGGGGCCATTTTGGGGGCCTCTTGTTTTTTGCCTCCGCCAATGAATTTTGAATTTAATAGGTTAATTCTTAAAATCGATTCACCTAAGCGGCACCATTTTCTTCCCAAATGGCTTTAATTAGAAAGCTCCATCATAGGCGGCAGAGCTATCCACACGCCTTGTTGCTTCCAATCCCCGTACAGTTTCACCAACACCCAGCCTAAAGGCGGCGTGCGACCCGGAAGCCAAGATCAGGGGTCCTGTTGCCTTCTTCCCGTATACTCCGACTGGCCGTGCGGAGCTCGCCAACCCAGTCTGAATAGCTTCCGCCGCGGGTGACACGTACGAAGCATCCCGTCTTTACGAACGCAGAACCGTCGGAGGGGTGAGCCGGCGAATAGGTCTCGAAGCAGTCTTCAACCCACTCGGTGACATTCCCGTTCATGTCGTAGAGGCCAAACGCATTGGGTGCAAAACTACCGACGGGTGATGTCGTCTTACTGTCCCACCGGCTGCCACAGCCATAGCAGTTGGCCCGGCCGACGCCGATCTTATCGCCCCACGGATAGACCGTTGTACTGCCCGCGCGCGCCGCATATTCCCACTCCGCCTCGGTCAGAAGGCGATAGCTCTGTCCGGTCGTCCGACTTAGCCAGGCCGTATAGGCCTTGGCATCTGTCCAGCTGATGCCGACGATGGGGTTCGCCGCGGCATTAACGGAATCGCCAAGACGGGCATATGGGTCAGTCGGGGCCAGAGGGTCAACCGGGCGGTTGGTTTCCTGCCATTCCGGGGGCCGACAGGCCGAGGCCGCCACACAGGTGAGATAGTCATGAACGGTGACCGGATATTTTCCAACCGCCAGCCGGTAAGCGATGAGCACCCTATGTTGGGTTTCATCATCAACAGGTCGCCGCTTATCCGTCATCGGCGACCCCATAATGAACTCGCCAGTCGGGATCGCGACCATCTCCGGGCCGAACCCGCCCCCGCCGATCAAGGGGTCACGAAAACTGCGTGCAGCGACCGGCGCACCCGTAGCCAAAGCGGATTGTGCCGCCTCCAGACCGCTTACGGTCTCCGTCGGAAAGGGCAAGGTATCCGGCGAGGAGACGGCACCCACCACCTCAAAGTCTCTGCAGCGGGACACATAATCCTTGCGAAGATCGGCTGGGGGAAGGTCAAGACTAATGCGAGATTGGCCAATCACGACCACAATTCGTGTCGCCGATTCCAAATCATTAAGGAATGAACTTGTAGCAGGCAAACTCAGATCGAAAGTATTATTTCCTTCAAATTCTTTGACTTTTCCGGAATAAACCGTGGCCTGCGCGGATTTATCCGCACCGCCGAGATACAGTCGGCCTGTTTTTGGGTTACCGGTTACGGTCTTCGCAAACAGGACACGGACAACAGACACACTGTCATCAAAACACATAAACTTCAGTGTTTGACCCAGTCCGTCATACCAGAGCATTTGGCTATTGTCGGACTCATGACCGACCTCCCAGATGGGGGCCGCCTCTTTGTTTGTGGGCTGGCCAGCCCTCGCATTGTGAGCCGAAGCCGCAACGTCCGATTTATCCGCCTTCGGACCAGGGGCTTGCGACTGTCCGTCCAAGGGATTGCATCCTGCCAAGGCCATACAGGCAACAGCGACGCGCAAGACATAAGATCTCGACAGGCTGGACAGTCGCGTTGAATAAAAACCCGTCCCACGGACAATATATTTTTTCATAAATAGCAATCCAAAACCCGCCCGTGACGCGATGGCCGCAGCGGCGGTTCTAACAACAGAAATGATTGCGACCCCATGCCGCCCTGCCTTGGAAAAGCACGGCACAACCCTGTATTCCATACTTATTCCGTACAGACGGGTTTTTTATCTAATTCATTGTTTTAATGGCGCACCGCACCGGGCGATGATGAGAACTATGTCTACGCTATAGCTCTCTAAATCTCTCCCAAGTGACCGATTTTGCGGCTGTCCATAAGACACGCAGCTCTGGGCAGAGCCTCTGAAAGGCTTCGATGACACTCGGCCTCGGAAATCGGATATGTCGAGCGGCTCGGAAGTGTTAAGTCATATCAATCGCTGAATAGCAGCGGTGGTGCAATGCGAGCGTTCATGGAGTTCGCGTCCCTGCTAAAATAAAGCAGGATCGGGCCCTGGCATGAAGAGCCCGATCCCGGATGTCTTAAGCCACGCGCTTCAGCTGCACGGCCGGAAAATCGACCGGGACGTTCAGCGCGACATTCACGTAGTTCGTGAAGAGATTGAGCGCGACGTGCGCGATTACCTCAACCACGCCTTCATCATCGAAGCCCGCCGTCTTGAGAGCCGCCACATCTGCATCGGTGACGGCCCCGCGATCGCGCACGACCTTCAGGGCAAAGGTCAGCGCCGACTGCGTACGAGGATCAGTAGCCTCACCAACCTGCGCTGCGGCCATCTCGTCAGACGAGGCGCCCGCCTTACGACCAAGCGCTGTGTGAGCCGCCAGGCAGTATTCGCAGCTATTGGCGTTGGCGACCGCCACGGCAATTTCCTCGCAGAGCCGCGCGCCGAGCTTACCGCTGCCGAGAGCCCCAAAGGGGTCGGTTCAGGCTGGGGGCGAAATGACACTCTAAGCGTTTCCGCTAACCATCGTCGGTGGGTCTGAGCAAGAGATCGTTTGTTTTGCGGGGAGAAGCCGCTCCGTTTGCAAGCCTT